>CAYOJU010000027.1:0-26799 GCA_964404355.1 uncultured Sideroxydans sp.
CCGACCAGCGCATGCCGGGAATGAGCGGGGTGGAATTCCTGAGCAAGGTGCGCGAACAATACCCGGATACCGTACGCATCGTTCTGAGTGGATACACCGAACTTAATTCGGTGACCGATGCCATCAATCGCGGCGCGGTCTACAAATTTCTTACCAAACCCTGGGAAGATGACCTGCTGCGGGCCAACGTGGAGGAAGCTTTCCAGCGCTACGAAATGCGGATGGAGAATGCGCGGTTGGCGCGGGAACTCGAGGACGCAAATGAGGAATTGACGCGGATTAACCATGAGCTTGAACAGCGCGTGGAGGAGAAGACGCGTGAGGTGATGCGCAACCTGAATATTCTTCAAGTATCGCAAGAGGTTCTCGAACGGTTGCCGGTGGCGGTAATCGGTATTGGGGACGACGGCATCATCGCCATTGCCAATCGAAGTGCACTGCGCCTGTTTGCAAAGGATGGAACCCGACCCTTGCTGGGAGAGAATGCTGGCGATGTTATCCCGGCTGAATTGCTGGATTGCGTTCTTGGCGATACTACCCGCAAGCTTGACAGGAAACTTGCTTATCATCTTGCCGATGGACGACAAGCGAAATGCTGGTGCTGTCCCATGGGTGAAATTTCGCAATCCAAGGGTGTGGTTCTCGTGATTGATGCCGATATCTAGACCAATGGTTCCGTGTCAGCGATACGGCTGATCAGGAATGGGAGAAAAAATGCCAGTCACAATTACCAAGAACACAATTCTGGATAAACTGCATCAACTTCCCGCCATGCCCCAGGTAGTGCAGGAGGTGATGGACAGTTTCAAGAACCCTAATGTTGGCAGTGCCATTCTGGCTCACAAGATCGAACTCGATCAAGGTTTGAGTTCCAGGGTATTGCGGGTGGCGAATTCCTCTTTTTACGGATTGGCGCGCGAAGTTGGCTCAATACAGGATGCTGTAACGGTGCTGGGATTTGACACAGTCCGTTCGCTGGTGGTGTCGGCTGGGTTTATGCATGCTTTCTTCGAGTCAGGTTCAGCGGACCAGTTTGATCGCCATGCTTACTGGATGAGAAATTTTCGGGTCGCGTCTTATACCGAGTCGCTCGCGCAATGCCTGGGAGGCATGCGGCAACTGTCGTTTACCTCAGGCTTGTTTCATGATGTCGGCCTGCTCGTGATGAGCATTTGCGTACCCGAGAAATTTGCCGAATTGCTGGTACAGCAAAAGGCTTCCGGATTGAGTCTTGTTGAGGTTGAAAGGGCCGCGCTTGGTTTTGACCATGCCGTGATCGGGGCCGAAATGGCCAAGCGGTGGAACTTTCCGCCGAAGATAGAACATGCCATTCATTACTGGCGCACACCGGAGAGTACTGCGTTCGAACCCATTACCGGCATGGTGTATGTGGCGGTGTTGCTCGAGAGCGGCCTGACTGGTGAAGCCTTGATAAACCGCGTGCCCAAATCGTTGCGTGACCGATTGCAACTGACTTGGGATCGCATCGAACCCTGTATGCCGGAAACTGAAGAACTGGATGCGGCGGCCAATCTGATGTTGGCAGGATAGTACAGTGCGGTAAATCATATCGGTGGACATGCATATGAGTGAAAAGCAGGAAAGTCAGGCATCACAGCCAGAACTTGCAGCCAATGCAACGTTGTTGTTTGTAGACGATGAGGCCAACGTGCTGTCATCGCTCAAACGCTTGTTCCGTCCATTTGGTTACCGCATATTTACTGCGGAGGGGGGAGCGCAAGGGCTGGAAATCATGGCGCGCGAGACTGTTGATATCGTGGTTTCTGACATGCGCATGCCGGAAATGAACGGGGCGCAATTCCTGCAGAAGGTCAAAGAACAATGGCCGGATACTGTTCGCATACTGCTGACCGGTTACGCCGAGATTGGTGCAACCATCGATGCCATCAATAAGGGGCATATCTACCGCTACATATCCAAGCCATGGGAAGACAACGACATTGTTCTGGCCATCAAACAGGCTTTGCGGCAGAAACAGTTGGAGAAAGCAAATCAAGGCCTGGAAGAATTGACTCGTAAACAAAATGAGGAACTTAAAGACTTGAATGCCAACCTTGAACAGAAGGTCAAGGCGCGTACCGAGGAAGTGCGCCAGACCATGGGATTTCTCGAGGTTGCCCACGAGAAACTCAAGAAAGGTTTTATTACTTCAATTAGGGTTTTCTCCAACCTGATCGAAATGCGCGAAGGTGTCATGGCAGGACACTCGCATCGGGTTGCCGAACTGTCCAGAGCGATTGCGCAACAGATGGACATGCAGGAAACAGAGGTGCAGGATGTCTTCCTTGCCGCGTTGTTGCACGACGTTGGCAAGATTGGATTGCCGGATTATCTGCTGGAGAAACCGTTTGCCAACCTGACCAATGAAGAGCGGCTGGAAGTGATGAGACACCCGGCCAAAGGCCAGACGGCATTGATGGCGCTGGAACAATTGCAGGGAGCGGCGAAACTGATACGCAGCCACCATGAACATTTCGACGGCATGGGATTTCCGGACAAATTGCATGGGCTGGAAATTCCGCTGGGGGCGAGAATTATCGCGTTGGCGAACGAATACGATGCGGCTCAGATTGGCACGTTGTTGAATAAGCGTCTGAAGCAGTCCGACGCGGTGTTATACATTCAGGAAGGTAGGAGTCGGCGTTACGATCCTGCGGTGGTAGATGCATTCCTGAAAGTGATGGGGTCAAGCAGCGCTGCCCAAGCCATTCAGGAATTGGCCCTTCGCCTGGATCAGGCAAGGTCGGGCATGGTGCTTTCCCGCGATTTGATGAGCGCCAACGGCGATTTGCTGCTGTCGAAAGATTTTCGGCTGGACGCATCCCTGATCGGGCAGCTCAAGAGCTTTGATCCACAAGGAGACAAGTTGATCATCTATGTATATGACAAGAAGTAATGCACCCGAAGAGATTCAGTCTGTATGAGAAAAGGTATTTCCCGTTAGCCAACGTATTGATGGGGCTACATGAAAATCGAACAGCAATACTGGACTGCCAGCGAAGGCTGGCAACAAGAATCGGCCTCGTTACTCGAAGGCAATGCTTCACTGGTGCTGGTTTTTGGTGCGCGGGAAATACTGGGTGATGACACAAGAATAAATGAGATACATGCACGTTATCCAGGTGTCCCTGTAGTCGGTTGTTCCACATCGGGCGAAATTTGCGGCATCCGTGTGCGTGACAATTCACTTGTCGTCACGGCGGTGCGTTTCGAACATACCGCACTCAAACTGGTGCATGTGACCCTCGCAGAGGGCGGTGACAGTCTGGAAGCAGGCAAGCGTATAGCGAAGGAACTTCCACAACAGAAGCTGGCGCATGTGTTGGTACTTTCCGACGGTTTGTTGGTGAATGGTAGCGAACTGGCGCGTGGCCTGCGCGAGAATTTACCTGCTGACGTGGCTGTCACCGGCGGGCTGGCAGGGGATGGAACTGAATTTCAGCAAACCCTGGTATTCTCGGACGAAGCACCGTGCGAAGGAGTGATCTCTGCGCTAGGGTTCTACGGTGATCGGATCAAGATCGGCTACGGTTCACTTGGCGGATGGGACTCCTTCGGCGCTGAGCGTCTGATTACGCGCTCCAAAGGCAATGTACTGTACGAACTGGATGGACATTCGGCACTCGAACTCTACAAGAAGTATCTGGGCGAAAACAATGCCAGTCCGGCTGATGCTTTGCTGTTTCCTTTGGCATTACGCACCGTCGATGAGGGGTATGGTCTGGTGCGGTCTGTGGCATCCGTTAACGAGGACGACCAGAGCATGACTTTCTTCGGCGATATGCCCGAAGGCGGTTATGCGCGCCTGATGAAGGCCAATTTCGATCGTCTTATTGATGGCGCCGAAGGTGCTGCGCAAGCCAGTTACGAGATGCTGGGCTCAACTGAACCTGAACTGGCATTGCTCATCAGCTGTGTCGGACGCAAGTTGGTGTTGAAGCAGCGCATTGAAGAGGAAATCGAAAGTGTACGCGAGGTGCTGGGAAAAAACGCGGTATTGACCGGATTTTATTCCTACGGGGAAATCTGCCCGCATGGCGTCATCACCCAGTGTGAGTTGCATAACCAGACCATGACCATCACTACTTTTTCGGAACGATGACCTATGCACAAGCTGCTTGAACGCCAGGTCAAACGGTACCTTGGTGAAAGCGCAAAGTTGCCTCCCGAGTTGGCTGCGTTCATCGCTGCGGTGGACGATGCCTACAAGGGTGCCGACGCAGACCGACTGCTGATTGAACGTTCTCTCGACTTGATGTCAAAAGAACTGACTGAGGCCAATGCCGGGCTACGCAAAGAATTGTTGGAGCGCAAGCATTCAGATTTGGCGTTGCAGGAAGAAAAAGTAGAACAGCGAGCCCTGATCAGGAAATTGGAAGATGTACACAGCCAGTTGCTGCAATCCGAGAAAATGGCATCAATTGGTCAATTGGCGGCGGGCGTGGCGCATGAAATCAACAATCCGATCGGTTTTGTCTATTCCAATCTGGGCACGCTGGAGAAATACGTACAGGACGCTTTTCGACTGATCGACTTATATGAACGTGCGGAAAAAGCGATTGCAGATCCAGAAGTGCTTAACCAATTACAGGCCGCCAAAAAGAAAATGGACTTGGCCTATCTGAAGACAGACTTGCGCGCTTTGATGGACGAATCCAAGGATGGCATCACCCGCGTCAAGATGATTGTGCAAAATCTGAAGGATTTTTCTCATGCGGATGCTACCGATGAATGGGTTACGTCAGACCTGCACAGTGGTCTGGACAGTACCCTGAGTATCGTCAACAACGAAATCAAGTACAAAGCAAACGTCGTCAAGGGATACGGTGCCATTCCCGCAATTGAATGCCTGCCCTCGCAGCTTAATCAGGTGTTCATGAACCTGCTGGTGAATGCCGCTCACGCCATTGATGAGCGCGGCACCATTACCATCCGCACCGGCTGTAAGGGAGAAGAAGTGTGGGTGGACATTTCCGACACCGGACATGGTATTCCCGCAGAGAATTTGCAGAAGATATTTGATCCGTTTTTTACCACCAAGCCGATCGGCAAAGGAACTGGACTGGGGTTGTCGCTGGCCTACGGGATCGTTCAAAAGCATCATGGACGGTTGGAAGTGAAAAGCGAGGTGGGAAAGGGCAGTACGTTCAGGCTGTGGTTGCCGGTAAAGCAGCCAACGCAATAGTGCTGCTGCGGAATCTCGGCCTAAATGTTGGCGGGTACAGGCCGATATACAGATTCAATCAAGGCGGCAGGATGCGCGCATACCAGTTTTGTCGTTTACTTTAAAAAATTGGTGATACTGAAGGGAGCCAGGAATGCAGATGGCGACTGAAGAGAAAATCGAAGCCTTCATTTGGGACAATAAGTTCAACACCGGCGTTGATGTGGTGGATGAGCAGCATCGCAAGCTGGTTGATCTGATCAATCGCCTTGGCTCCATCAATGCTCGCTTGACCAGCCCGGCGGAGCTGGGAGAAATCCTGACTGAACTGGCGAATTACACGGTGTACCATTTCAACACTGAAGAAGAGTTGATGAAAAAGTATGCTGTCGATGCCGCCCATCAGGATACTCATATCAAGGCGCATCATCATTTCACCGAGCAGGTGACTGTCGCTGCAAAGATTCTGTTGGGCAGTACTGATGTGACCATTCAACTCGTGGCGCCGTTGTTGAAGTACCTGACCAACTGGCTGGTGCAGCATATTCTGGGCTCGGATGCGCGCATGGGAAAGGAGATCCTTGCATTACAGGCTGGATCGAGCCACGAAGAAGCTGTCCGTATCGCGACCGCCTTCATGACCCAATCGGCAAATGTGCTGATGGAAGCCTTGAATGAGATGTACGGAAAACTGGGCGACAAGACACTGGAGGTCATACAAAAGAACCAGGAGTTGAAAGCCGAGCATGAGGCGCTGCGCGTTCTGAATGAACAATTGGAAGAACGTGTAAAACTGCGTACCGCAGACTTGGAGCAGGCAAACCAGCAACTGGTATCCAATAATGTCGAACTGAAGCAACTGAATGAAAAACTTGAATCCGCCCACACCCAATTGCTGCAATCGGAAAAGATGGCTTCCATCGGTCAACTCGCAGCGGGCGTAGCCCATGAAATCAATAATCCAGTCGGTTTCGTCAATTCCAATCTGGGAACGCTGGGTAAATATATTACGAGCATGTTCAATGTGATTTCAGCCTATGAAACCGCAGAGGCCAAAGTCGGACCCAATACTTGTCCCGAAGTGTCGCAGATCAAGAAAGCCATGGATTTTAACTATCTCAAGGAAGACATTCCCAGTCTGTTGAAAGAATCGCAGGATGGATTGGCTCGGGTTACCCGCATCGTTCAGGATCTCAAGGACTTTTCCCATGTGGACGAGGCTAACTGGCAATATGCCAATCTCGAACAGGGAATGGACAGCACGCTCAATGTCGTATCGAATGAGATCAAATACAAGGCAGATGTAGTCAAGCAGTATGCCAAGCTACCGGATGTGGAGTGCATGCCGTCGCAACTCAATCAGGTGTTCATGAATCTGTTGATGAATGCTGCTCAGGCGATTGAAAATAAGGGCACCATCACGGTACGTACCGGCAGCGCCGGGAATGAGGTCTGGGTGGAAGTGCAGGACACAGGCAAAGGCATTCCGGCGGAGATCCTCAACCGAATCTTTGATCCGTTTTTCACTACCAAACCCATTGGCAAGGGCACCGGTCTGGGATTGTCGTTATCGTACGGTATCGTCCAGAAGCATCATGGACGTATCGAAGTGAAAAGCGAAGTGGGTAAGGGCACCACGTTCCGGGTATGCCTGCCGGTGCGGCAACAACAGGCGAACACGGCATGAATACGCGAATTCTTGTTCCGTTGGGCTGTTAACAAAGTACGCGGAAGCAGCGTGAATATCGGCGCACTGAGACTGCAAAACCAGCATATATCCCGGGCTGGATACAAAACACCCGAACAGGTTGTTTCCTGGTTGGCAGGAATGCAAGGCCAGGACTTCCCCGGCGTGAAATGGTCTATCGGTTTGCGTCTGCCAAAGACTACCGATGACGACGTCAATCGTGCCATAAACGAGCGCAAAATAATCCGCACCTGGCTAATGCGCGGTACCCTGCATATTGTTGCAGCGGCCGATGTGCGCTGGATACTCTCGCTGACCTCGCCCGGAAATATTTCCGGTAGTCGGCGACGGCGCGAGGCGCTGGAACTGGATGACAAGACGCTGGCCCGTTGCCGCGACGTGTTCACCAAGGCACTGCAAGGTGGAAAACAAAAATCCCGTGAAGAGTTGTATGCAGCGCTGGAAAGCGCAGGAATTTCCACTGCAGGCCAGCGCGGTTATCACATCCTGTGGAATTCGGCCATGCACGGCCTGATCTGCTTTGCTGCCACATCCGGCAAGGAACAAACCTTTGCATTGCTCGATGAGTGGATCGCTCCAACCAAAGGAAAAACACGCGACGAAGCATTGGCCGAGCTTGCGCGGCGTTATTTCACCAGTCGCGCTCCGGTAACCCTGCAAGACTTTATCTGGTGGTCAGGCTTGAGTGCAGGTGAGGCGCGAGCAGGATTTGAAGCGATCAAATCGGATTTGATACAGGAAACGGTGAACAAACAGGTTTACTGGCTGCCTCCGGATATCACCTTGCCTGAAGAACACGCGAGTGCTTTCGCACTGCCCGGCTTTGATGAGTACCTGCTCGGCTACAAGGACCGCAGTGCAGTGCTGGATAGCAAACATGCCGAGAAGGTCTGCCCCGGAGGCAACGGTGTGTTCGCATCCACCATGGTGATCAACGGGCGGGTGATGGGGACCTGGAAACGCACGATCAGGAAAAATTGTATCGAGATCAACACGCTGCCTTTTACCACCCTGAAAAAGGCAGAGCGACAGGCGTTTTATGAGGCTGCGGAACGCTACGCATTATTCATGTCCCTACCTTTGGCATTGTCTTGAGCTGTATTTATCTGGAGACGATATCCATGGTGTTGGTGTAAAGTTTGTCCAGTGCAAAACAAGAAGAGGTTGAAATGAATAAACCCGTCATCAACATAGCCGATGTTGAATTAAAGCCGCGTCCCCCCGGTTTTACCCCCACAGGAGGATCTCCCGAACGTTACGAATCGCGTATGGGCATGGTTGGCTACGTGCTTGGATCGAGGAAACTGGGTTATAACATCACCGCTGTTCCGCCTGGAAAACGCGCCTTCCCTCCGCACAATCATCAAATCAATGAAGAAATGTTCTATGTGCTGGAAGGTACCGGCGAGGTGCGCATTGGCGAGATTACCTATCCGATCCGCCCCGGGGATATCGTCGCGTGCCTGGCGGGTGGCAAAGAGAAGGCGCATGTCGTGACCAACACAGGTAACGTCGAACTTAAATATCTTGCGATCAGCACGAAAATTTCACCCGAGATATGCGAATACCCGGAAACCGGGAAATATACAACCTACTCGGAACCCACTGCAGGTGCCGGTGGCAAATCGGACGCTACAAGCGTGGCAGTTCACGAAGGAGAGGATATCAATTACTGGGAAGGCGAATAGTCCAAACACCGCATTTAGTGCTGACACCACGTTGTCAGCAGTGGTCACGTAAATTTCCCCTGCCGGACGTCCCGGTGTGCATACGCGAGGAAATCAAGCATGTGGCAAGCCCAATACGAAACAACAACCGATGTGGCGGCGGAAAAACTATTCCGCGCGATCACGGATATCAACAACTGGAACAAGTGGGATGTCGGCCTGGAATCGACCAAGCTGGAAGGTGTTGCCAGACAAGGTGCAGTTTTTTCGCTCAAGCCCGAGGGCGGGCCGCAGGTTAAACTGACGATAGACGAAATTCACCCGTATTGCCTGATAGATACGGCGCATCTCTTTCTCGCCAAGATGCGCACCTCGCACGAGTATGTGCAAAGCGGCGGACAAACAACGATTCGCTTTCAGGTTGAGGTTTGGGGATTGCTGGGGTTCTTCTGGCGCAAGGTGGTGGGCGAGAACCAGATCAGGGAAGCGGCAGCCCAGACACGGGCGCTCATCGACTACGCACGCAAAATCTGACCCAAATTGAAAGCCTGCTGCCATCACGTTGTCAGCAGCAGGTGCGTAAGCTTCTTTTGCCGGATGTCCCGGCGCACGACAAAGGAGAAGAACATGTCCGACACGATAGAGCTGGTGCGTTTTCGCCTGAAGAATGACAAGACAGCCGCCGACTGGCTCAAGGCGAACGAAAAGATCAACGACTGGATCAAGATACAACCCGGCTTCCGTTTCCGCAGCCTGTCCGAGACCGATGACGGCGAATGGATAGACATGGTGTATTGGGAAAGCCTGGATGCCGCAAAAGCATCCGGGGCGAAGTTTGGTGAGGAGATGGGGGCATGCTGTGAGCCCTTGATTGATATGACGAGCGTCGTGGTCAGCCACAGCAAAGCGCACGTGATGCAGCGCGGTTAAGGAGCGGCGATGATCAAGATCAGCATCCTGTATCCCAACACCGGCACGTTCGACTGGGACTATTACCTCCACACCCACATGCCGCGCTCCATTGAACTGCTGAGCAAGGGCAAGGGCTATCGCGGCGTGTCAGTGGAACGCGGTTTGGGCGGAGCATCGCCCGGTTCGGCACCGGCCTATGTTGCCATGTGCCACTACCTGTTCGATACGGCAGATGACTTCATGGCGGCGTTTTTGCCACATGCCGCCGAATTGCAGGGCGACATGCCGAACTACACTAACATCGCGACCACTATTCAGATCAGCGAAGTCGCCATCAGCCGCTAGTCAGCCATTCATTTTCGGAGTACCTCGTCATGCAACCCGGGTTAATTGAGCTTCAATCTTTCATTCTTTCCGGCATTTCCATCCGGACGTCCAACAGCGAGCAAACCCAACCTTCCAAGGCGACTATCGGCGGTTTGTGGCAACGATTCATGGGACAAGGCCTTGTCGACAAAATCCCCAACAAGCTGCCTGATTCGCCGCTGTATGGCGTGTATTCCGACTACGAGTCGGATGCCACCGGGCAATTCACGGCGACGGTCGCCGTGGCGGTTTCCGCGGCAACGCCGGCATTCGATACAATCGAGGTTGGCGGAGGGCTCTATCTTGTGTTTGAAGCAAGTGGGGCAATACCGCAATCGGTCATTGAAGCCTGGGGCAGAATATGGCCGTTCTTCGAAGCGTCGAAAGAATGGAAGCGCCGATTTGCAGAGGACTTTGAGGTATATCGCAATCAGGACAAGGTCGAAATCTACATCGGCGTCGAATAGATTGTGGGTTTGAGTAAAGGGCACGACAACATGGCATCCAGTCAAAACACAGTCGATTATTTGCTTGATCAACTTTCCGGCGCCGGACAAATGTCGGCCAGGAAAATGTTTGGTGAATATTGTCTGTATCTGGCAGGAAAGCCGGTGGCATTGATCTGCGACGATCAGTTGTTTCTCAAGCCGACAAATGCGGGCAGAGGCATGATGACGGAAGTGACCGAAGGTTCGCCGTACCCGGGAGCGAAGCCGCATCTGCTGATTTCCGGCGATTATTGGGAGGACAGGGACTGGCTGTGCGAACTGGTGCGAGTGACGGCGCGCGAGTTGCCGTTGCCAAAACCCAGGACCAGGAAGCCCAAACCGTAATCCATGCGCAAAACTGAACGCCTCTTCAAACTGGTGACCCTGCTGCAAGGTCGTCGCATGGCGATGACGGGGCAGGCGCTGGCTGAAGAGTTGGGCGTGGCGGTGCGCACGGTGTATCGCGACATTCAGGCGTTAATTCTTTCCGGCGTGCCGATCGATGGCGAGGCCGGGGTGGGCTACCGTCTGCGTGCGGGGTTCGATTTGCCACCGCTGATGTTCGAGATGGATGAGGTTACCGCCTTGCTGGCGGGTAACCGCATGGTACAGGCTTGGACCGATCCGGCTCTGGCCGAGGCGGCCAAACGCGCGGAAACCAAGATCCTTGCCGTGCTTACACCGGCCATGCTCAACGAGATATCGCGCCTGCCTTATCGCATTCCTGTTTACGACAACGGCGAACGCGAAACGCACGGCATGCTGCGCAAGGCCTGCGAATTGCGGCTCAAGGTCGCCATCGGCTACCGCGACATGAACAGCGAGGAGACCGAACGCACTCTCTGGCCGCTGGGCATGGTCGGCTGGGGGGATCACTGGACCTTGCTGGCCTGGTGCGAGAAGCGCGATGCCTACCGCAATTTTCGCTTCGACCGTATCCTGCGCATTGAATGTTTGCCTGAGCATTATCCGCAACACCCGCAACGCAATCTGGAACACTACCTTACACAGATAGTCGGTGTAGAGGACGAACAGAAACCCGCCTGAAGGAGATGCGGATGGAAAAGAACCCCCGCGTGCTGCGTGAACGCTTTCCCATGCCGGATTTTATCCGCGAGGCATTGGCGGCAGCAAAACTCACTGCCGCCTACGACGCCCGTCCGCCCTATCAGCGCAACGATTACATCGGCTGGATCACGCGCGCCAAACTTCCCGGCACGCAACAGAAACGGTTGGCCCAGATGCTGGATGAACTGGCGAAAGGGGATAAGTACATGAAGATGGCGTATCGCGCGAAGAAATGAATTGGCCGAACCGGAGGGTTTGATTCAAATCCAGTATTGAGGAATCATTTTGTACTCAGCTTTACCATCTCGGCAGGTACTACCCAGCGGTCAAAATCCTCCGCCGTGACATATCCCAGTGCCAGTGCAGCTTCCTTCAGCGTGCAACCTTCATGGTGCGCATGTTTGGCGATCTCCGCTGCGCGGTCGTAGCCGATGTGCGGAGTCAGTGCGGTCACCAGCATCAGCGAGCGTTCCAGCAATTCTTCAATGCGTGCCTGGTTGGCCTCGATGCCGCGCACGCAATATTCCTCGAAGCTCGCCATGCCGTCTGCCAGCAGCCGCACGCTTTGCATGAAGTTGTGAGCGATCATCGGACGGAACACGTTCAACTCGAAGTTGCCGGAAGCACCGCCGAAGTTGATGGCGACATCGTTGCCAAACACCTGGCAGCACAGCATGGTTAACGCCTCGCACTGGGTCGGATTCACCTTGCCCGGCATGATCGAACTGCCGGGTTCATTCTCCGGAATGTTGATCTCACCCAGCCCGGAGCGCGGACCGGAGGCCAGCCAGCGTACATCGTTGGCAATCTTCATCAGCACCGTAGCAAGCGTCTTGAGCGCCCCATGCGCCGCGACCAGTTCGTCATTCGCGGCCAGCGCGGCGAACTTATTGTTGGCACTCTTGAACGGCAGGCCGCTGCTGCGCGCCAGTTCACCGGCTACGCGCTCGCCAAAATACGCATGGGTATTCAGCCCGGTGCCGACGGCGGTGCCACCTATAGCCAGCTGATGCAGCGGGGGAAGTGTGGCGGTGATCGCCGTTTCCGCGTGCTGCAGCTGCGCAACATAGCCGGAAAATTCCTGTCCCAGCGTCAATGGGGTGGCATCCTGCAAATGAGTACGCCCGATCTTGACGATGCTCGCGAAAGCATCCGATTTGTTTTGCAGCGTTTCGCGCAGACGGTTCAGTGATGGCAGCAGGCGTCGAACGATCGCGGTAACCGCGGCAACATGCATGGCGGTAGGGAAGACATCATTCGACGACTGGCCGAGATTCACATCGTCATTTGGATGAGTTTTTCGTGTCGTGCCGCGCTTGCCGCCGAGCAGCTCCGAGCCGCGGTTGGCGAGTACCTCGTTCATGTTCATGTTGCTCTGCGTGCCAGAGCCGGTCTGCCACACCGACAACATGAATTCCTGCGGATGCTTGCCGGCGAGGACTTCATCCGCTGCCTGTACGATGGCACTGGATTTTTCTTCCGTCAAAAGGCCCAGACCGAGATTGACCAGCGCGGCAGCACGTTTGATTTCTGCCAGCGCAATGACGATCTCGTCCGGCATCAGTTCTTTGGAGATATGAAAATATTGTAGCGAGCGCTGCGTCTGCGCGCCCCACAACCGATCGGCGGGAACGTCGATTGGACCGAAGGAGTCACGTTCTTGTCTGGTAGTCATGATCGTCTCCTGGAACACGTGCGGACAACGTCAAGCATATTCCAATTGCGTCGGACTTGTCGAATTGCTTGGGCAGTGTGCAAGAACCTTTTCGAGGAAAAACGGTCCCACCCGATGCAGCCCAAGGGTTAACAGGACGACTCGTCGATAAAAAGAAAGGTCGGAAATCAAATGAAGCTTATCGAACAGGAAGAGAAGGATGCTTTCCAGGCGGCGTTGAAGCGATTCAATCTATCTATGAAAGACTTTGACCTGGCGGAGACCGATACCACAGACTCCAGAACCGATGAGATATTTGCGCTTGCCGGGTTTGTCATGGTTACTCAAAAATCCACCAATCTGAAAGCACAATACCCGATTGGAGATGGATCCAGATGGGTTGAGGAATTTGAGAGAGATATCGAAAATAACTCATTTGGCAAGTGACGCAGTTTACGACCGATATTCAGATGTATTAGCTCAAACTTGAGCTGACACGAGTTGTCAGATCGCTGTTATCGTTCTTACGGCATCACCTTCATACAAATAGAAATTGAGCTGCCTGAAAGCGGACGTAGTTGAAGGGTGGAATTTAACCCGAAGCCGTCACTGCGACCTCGAAAATGCAGGCAGATTTCGAAACGCAAACTATGCTGTTCGCTAGAGTTACTGCAGACGACGGCTCATCTTCTCTGAGAGAAGCCCTGATAATCTTGGGTCGGACTGGTCTTTCCAGGTCAGGCGTAGGGCCGCCGCTATAGCCTTCAGGCGCAATCGGATGCCGGCAAGGTAGCGCCCTTGCTCCATCCTAAGGATACTGAGGTACTTCAAGGGCAGCACATAACCTTGCTCGCACGCTCTTTCATACAGCTGAGCCGCATGGTCCATATCCTTGGGCACAACTTGTCCAAAATGATAGAGCATGCCGAGATTAGTCAACGCCATTGGATTATCGACATCGCACGCCTTGCGCAGGTAATCGACGGCATCGGACGGCGAACCGGCATCACTGTAGCCCTTGAGCGCCATTCTGGCGAGACCCAAGTACGCGTAGTCGTCGTCCACCTCTTCAATGGCCTTCATGTACCAGTGTCTGGCGGCATCCATATCCTGTGCAACTCCATCGCCGCCGCGTTCGTAAATGTAGCCGATCTCGTTTGCGACCGGCTCACCTTCGGCAGCTAGGCTTTCAAACATGTCCAACGCTTTTCCAAACTGGCCCGAGGTTAGATGCCCATGCGCCTTGATTATTCGATCTTCGGGTGAATCTGGGCTGTAGAAGTTATAGATGCGGGCCATAGGTCAGGACTAGTTCGATCACAATGTTCAGCGCGTTACCGATGATGGCTATACAACACATTTCTCATTCGTTGTGGCAAGACAAGTGATGTCCGCTATTGGCCGGTTAGAGAAGTCTACACATAGTTTTTCACCGCCGCAAAGCGGTCATTCCAGACTATCGGAAAGTTAAGTTCAGACACTGCCTGTCAGATCAATTCTGAACTACTACAATTCAGACTTCCAAAAGTAAAGAAGCCCGCATTTTGCGGGCTTCTTCTTTTACTGCATCCTGAGCCGGACGCTTACTTGCTCACCAGTTCCTTCAACACATACGGCAGGATGCCACCGGCGCGGTAGTAGTCCACTTCGATCGGTGTGTCGATTCGCAGCAGCAGTGCCACGTTCTGCTTGCTGCCATCCTTGCGAGTGATGGTCAGCGTCACGTCCTGTTGCGGTTTCATGCTGTCGCTGATGCCGATCAGGTCGAACGTTTCCTCGCCGGTCAGGTTCAGGCTGGTTGCGCTGTCGCTGCCCTTGAATTGCAATGGCAACACGCCCATGCCCACCAGGTTGCTGCGGTGAATACGTTCGTAGCTCTTGGCGATGACGGCCTTCACGCCCAGCAACTGGGTGCCCTTGGCTGCCCAGTCGCGGCTGGAACCGGTGCCGTATTCCTCACCTGCGAAGATCACGGTCGGTGTGTGGTCGGCGATGTGCTTCATTGCGGCATCGTAGATTGCCATCTGCTCGCCCTTGTACAGGGTGTAGCCGCCTTCGATGCGGCTGCCGTCCGCGTTCGGCGGAAGCATCAGGTTCTTGATGCGCACATTGGCGAAGGTACCGCGCATCATCACTTCGTGGTTGCCACGACGCGAGCCGTAGCTGTTGAAGTCCTTGATCTCGACCTTGTGTGCCTGCAGGTATTTGCCTGCGGGCGTGGTGGACTTGAAGCTGCCGGCCGGGCTGATGTGGTCGGTGGTCACTGAGTCGCCCATGAGCGCCAATGCTTTCGCGCCCTTGATGTCGCCGACTTTGGGGACGGCACCATCGAAGAACGGCGGACGTGCGATGTAAGTTGAATCATCCCACTGATAGATCTCGCCGGTAGGCGCCTTGATGGCGTTCCACAACGGCAGGTCTTTGGTAAGGTCGGAATACAGTTTGCGATATACCGCCGGGTCGGCGGCGAACTTCATCACGGTCTGGATCTCGGCGCTGTTCGGCCAGATGTCTTTCAGGAAGACGGGTTGGCCATCTTTGCCTGTGCCCAGTGGCTCGGTGTCGAGGTTGATGTTCATCCTGCCAGCGATGGCGAATGCAACCACCAGAGGAGGCGAAGCAAGGAAGTTGGCTTTCAGGTTCGGGTGGATACGCGCTTCGAAGTTGCGGTTGCCTGAGAGCACGGCTGCGCAGACCAGACCGTTGTCGGTGATGGTCTTGTCGATGTCTTCACTCAGCGGGCCGGCGTTACCGATACAAGTGGTGCAACCATAAGCGGCCACACTGAAGCCCAGTTGTTCCAGCGATTTCAGCAGACCGGCGTTGGTCAGATATTCGGTGACCACACGCGATCCGGGAGCCAGCGATGTCTTGATGTGCGGTGCAACGGTCAGGCCTTTTGCGACCGCCTTCTTTGCCAGCAGGCCTGCGGCCAGCAGCACGCCTGGGTTGGAAGTGTTGGTGCAGCTGGTGATCGCGGCGATCATCACGTCGCCGTTGCCGATGACCGTGTTGTTCTTGCCGGTAGGGAAACGCTGGTTCAGCTTGTCAGCAGGCTGGTTGAAGCCGTTCTCGGCGATGGGCTTGCTGTACAGCGTGTTGAACGATTCCTTCATCTTCGACAAGGCGATGCGGTCTTGCGGACGTTTCGGTCCGGCCAGCGATGGTTCGATGCTGTTCAGGTCCAGTTCCACCACGCCGCTGTAATCAATGCTGCCGTCCTTGGGCACGCCGAACAGGCCTTGTGCCTTGAAGTAGGCTTCGAAGGCGGCCACTTCTTCATCCGTGCGTCCGGTGTTGCGCATGAACTGAACGGTCACATCATCCACCGGGAAGAAGCCCATGGTGGCGCCGTATTCCGGAGCCATGTTGGCGATGGTGGCACGGTCTGGCAGGGTGAGGGCGGAAGTACCTTCGCCGAAGAACTCGACGAACTTGCCCACCACTTTTTGTTTGCGCAGCAATTCGGTAACGGTCAGCACGAGATCGGTCGCGGTGACGCCTTCCTTGAGCTTGCCCTTCAGGTGCACACCGACTACATCGGGTGTCAGGAAGTATACGGGCTGACCCAGCATACCGGCTTCCGCCTCGATGCCGCCAACGCCCCAGCCAACAACACCGATGCCGTTGATCATGGTGGTGTGGCTGTCAGTGCCTACCAGTGTGTCTGGATACGTCACACCGTCCTTCTGAATCACGCCGCGTGCCAGATATTCCAGGTTGACCTGGTGCACGATGCCGATGCCGGGAGGCACGACCTTGAAGGTATCGAATGCCTGCATGCCCCATTTCATGAAGCGATAGCGCTCGGTGTTGCGCTCGAATTCCATTTCCATGTTCAGCTTCAGCGCGTCTGGCTGGTTGAAGTAGTCGATCTGTACGGAGTGGTCGACGACCAGATTCACCGGAACCAGCGGTTCGATGATCTTGGGATTCTTGCCTATCTTGGCTGCGGCATCGCGCATGGCGGCAAGGTCGGCCAGCAGCGGCACGCCGGTGAAATCTTGCAATACGATACGGGCTACTACAAACGGGATTTCGTCGGTGCGCGCAGCGTTCGGTTTCCAGTTCGCCAGTTGGCGCACATGTTCTTCGGTCACCTTCTTGCCGTCGCAATTGCGCAGCACGGATTCCAGCACGATGCGGATGGAGACCGGCAGGCGGGAGATTTTGCCGACGCCGGCAGCTTCCAGTGCGGGCAGTGAGTAGTAGGTAGCCTCTTTGCCGGAGGCGGGTTTGAAGGTCTGACGGGAATTAAACAGGTTATGCGACATAACGAATGGCTCCGAGTCCGAAATTGAGAAGAGACCCCGATTATAGCGCGAGCACCAAGGGCGTGCCTAATCCACGATGATAGGAGGGGTAGTAACTGATGCTTTTTTGGGCGTGCGTACCAGCAGCAGCAAGGGCAACATCATGACGAAATTGAGCGTGGCGAACCAGAAACTGTCGATGTAACCGATGTTTTGAGCCTGATGCAGCACGGCCTTGGCAGCTAGCGCAATGCCTTGCGGATCCTGGATGCCGAGGTGGAGCGGGGCGAGGTAGTCGCGCAGTGCCTCGCTGTAGGGATTGATGTTACCGCGCAACAAACCCCAAGTCTGTTGCGTGCTGCGCGAGAAATAGGTGGCGAGGATGGCAATGCCGAAGGAAGAACCGACCGCGCGGATGAGGCTGTAGATGCCCGCAGCTTCGGCAGCGGTCTCCTTGGGCAAGGTGGTGAAGGCGAGGGTGGAGATGGGCACGAAGATCAGTCCCATGCCCATGCCTTGCAGCATCATCGGCAGGATCAGGTCGGAAGCCGTGATGTCACCGGTGAAGCGTGTCATCAGGTAATTACCCGCAATGCTGGCGCAGATGCCGGCAAAGATGAAGTTGCGTGGCGGTATTTTGCCGACGAATTTGCCGACGAACATCATCACCAGGAATGAGGCCAGTCCGCGCGGCGCCATGTACAGACCCGCCTCGAAGGTAGGGTAGCCGAGGAAGTTCTGCAGGAACAGCGATTGCAGCAGCATGCCGCCGAAGAAGCCGATGCCGATGGTGGTCATGATCAGGCTGGCGACCAGATAGTTGCGGTCCTTGAAGATGCGCAGGTCGAACAGCGGATGGTGCTTGCCGGTGAGCGTGTAGATGACGAAGAAAAGCATGGAGATTGCAGAGACGCAGGCAGCAAATACCAGTGTGTCTGAACTGAACCAGTCGTCCTGGTTGCCGCGATCCAGTATCAGCTGCAACGCGCCAATGCCCAGGGCCAGAGTGCCAAATCCCAGCCAATCCATGCGCCGTTCTTTTGTGGGTGTGTCATGCACATAACGCATGGCGAGTATGAAGGAAAGGATGCCGACAGGAAGATTGATGTAGAAAGTCCAGCGCCAGCTGATGGCTTCGGTGAGGTAGCCGCCCAGGGTCGGTCCCATGATGGGCGCGACCATGACGCCCATACTCCAGATGGCCATGGCCTTGCCGCGCTGTTCGCCGGGAAAGATCTGCAGCATGATGGACTGCGACAGCGGCACCAGCGCCGCGCCGAACACGCCCTGCAGAAGACGAAATATCACCATCTGCGCGAGGCTGCTGGCGATGCCGCACAACATCGAGGTGATGACGAAACCGGCGATGCTGATGAGCAGGAAGCGTTTCTGTCCGATGCGGTCGGTGATGAAGCCGGTGAGCGGCATGATGATGGCCGAGGCGATCAGGTAGGAGGTGAGTACCCAACTGATGTTGTCCGGCGTGGCGTCGAGCTCACCCATCATATTGGGAAGCGCGACGTTGATGATGGTGGTGTCCAGCACCTGCATGATGGTTGCTGCCATCACGGCGGTGCCGGTCAATACCCTGTTGGCGTTCATGTTGGTGTTACTTCAGTTGCACGCTCACGGTTGCCGTCGCGCCAATGCGCAGCGGATGCTCTGCGTCGGTCGGGGCGAGCTTGATGCGCACCGGCACGCGCTGAGCGATCTTTACCCAGTTACCGGTGGCGTTCTGCGGTGGCAGCAGCGAAAAGGCCGTTCCGGTGCCGCCGCTGATGCTTTCCACGGTACCCTTGAAGTGCTGGCCGGGATACATGTCGATGTCGATATCCACGCCTTGGCCGGGATGGATGCCGGGCAGTTCGGTTTCCTTGTAGTTGGCGTCGATGTAAAAACTGTTATCGGCGATGAGTGCAAACAGAGGCGTACCGACCCCGATCAGCGATCCGGCGGTAAGGTTGAGGTTGCTGATCTGTCCATCGTCCACCGCGACGATATGCGTGTGCTCCAGATCGAGCTTGGCCTGGTCGATGGCGGCCTGTGCCTTCAATACGTCACCGCGCTCACCGGCATTCAGCGGAGCAGAAAGCGCCTTGGTCAATTTGGCACGGGCTTGCTCCACTGAAGCCTGCAGGGCCTGCATGCGCGTCTGTGCGTCATCGAGCGCTTGTTGTGACAGGAAATGCTGGTCGACCAGCTCCTTGTCGCGGGTATAAGTGCTGTGGGCATTGGCATAATCGCTCTCGGCCTGGCTGACCATGGCGCGGGCGGCGGCGACTTCGGCATTGTCCTGCCTCGCGTTTTGCCGGGCTTGCGCCAGGTCGGCCTGGGCGCGTTCCAGCGCGATGGTGAAGGGCTGCGGGTCGATGTCGAACAGCGCATCGCCCTTGTGCACGTGCTGGTTGTCCTTGATATGCACTGCAACGACGCGTCCGCTGACCTGCGCGGCGACGCTCACCACATCTGCATTGATATAGGCATTCTCGGTGCTGCGCGAGCGCCCGGCGTAATAGGCAACGGCCAGACCGATGCACAGCGCTATCAATCCCAGCGTGAGAAGTATTTTCTTTTTATGCTCGTTGAGGCGTTCCATGTGTCCGTTCCTTTTGTTACTCGGGCTTGGTCAATTTGTCGCGGATATTCTGCAATACCCCAATGGTGGTGGCGATTTCTTCCTTGCTGGATCCGGCCAGAATTTCCTTGCGCAGTTCGGCCGCGCGGCTGCGGATGTGTTCCACTGCCTTCTTGCCTGCGGCAGAGAGAAACAGATGCTTGACGCGCCGGTCCGTTTCGCTGGTACAACGCTTGAGCAGCCCTTCCTGTTCCATGTGATCGACCTGCTTGACCAAAGTTGCGGCTTCGATGCCCATATGCTGTGCCAGTTCACAATGTGTGCAGCCGTCGTGGCGCGACAGGTGCAACAACAGCAGCCAGCGCGAATGCGAAAACCCCTCTGGGCGCAGGCGCCTGTCCAACTCGTTACGCCAGGCATGCGCCACCAGATGCAGCGATTCGGCGAGTTGTTCGTCTTGCGTCTTCATGAATTGTTTGTGGCCTAATAGTTAGCTGGCTAAGTATTATCTTGCAAGCGGGCGCTTTTGTCGAATGGTTTTGCCGCCGAAATGGTTATAACGCCTTGGACACTGCCGCGCGCAGTGTGGCGTCATCCAGATTTTCGAGGTGCAACACCCTGGCATCGGACAGGCACGGGAAGTTGTTGGCGGTGGAGCGCAGATAAGCCGGGTCGTAATGTTGAAGCAGCAATTTTTCCACCAGCGTAGCCCATTCTCCCTGTTCCGCCAGTTGTTGCCAGTGATCGAGCACTTGCCTGCCATGCAGCGGGAGCAGGGGAGTGAGTCGTTCGATCAGCAGTGCCGGGTCGCTCAGGAAATGCTTGTAGTCTTCCATGAGCAGTTGTACGCGAGCGGCAACCGGCGCGTCGATCAACAGGCAATCCGCAGCGCGTATGCTGCTCAGCAGCGATTCCGGCGTATTGATGAGGCCGATTTTCTTGCTCTCGGCTTCCACAAATACCGGACGCTGCGCATCGAAATGGCGCAGAGCATCCCATAGCCGACTGTCGAACATTTTCTGCGAAGGCTGCGCTTCGTCGGGAAGATTGCCGAGCAGCGAGCCGCGATGCTGCGCCAGTGCTTCAAGGTCGAGTACCTGAAAGCCTTGTTCATGCAGCACGTGCAACAGGCGGCTCTTGCCGGAACCGGTGGGGCCGCAGACCACGCGGAAGTTCAGGGTGCCGGGTAGCGTTTCAATGTCTGCCATGACCCGGTGGCGGTAAATCTTGTAACCCCCTTCCAGCCTGCCGGTTGACCAGCCGACCTGCGCCAGAATATGCGCCATGGCGCCGCTGCGCTGGCCGCCGCGCCAGCAATACACAAGCGGTTTCCATTGTTTGGGTCTGTCGCTGAACATATTGTCCAGATGATGGGCGATGTTGCGCGCGATGAGCGCTGCTCCGGTCTTCTTGGCGATGAACGGGGATTCTTGTGTATAGAGCGTACCGACGCGGGCGCGCTGTTCATCGTCCAGCACGGGGGCGTTTATGGCACCGGGAATATGATCCTCGGCGTATTCCGCAGGCGAACGCACGTCGATGATTTCGTCGAAATCGGACAGTTGTGCTACGGTAACGACCCTTGGATTTTGCATGGATTACTTTGTATGAACGACACGATCAAATTGACACAGTATTCCCATGGTGGCGGTTGCGGTTGCAAGATTGCTCCGGCGGTGCTGGCCGAGATGCTGGCGGCTCTGCCCATTCCGCCATCTTACCCGAACCTGATGGTGGGCACCGAAAGCAGCGACGACGCGGCGGTATACAAACTCAATGACTCGCAGGCCATCGTAGTCACCACCGACTTTTTTATGCCTATCGTGGATGATGCGCGCGACTTCGGGCGTATCGCCGCCACCAACGCAATATCCGATGTGTATGCCATGGGCGCTACGCCCATTCTCGCACTGGCCGTGCTGGGCATGCCCATTAACAAGCTGCCGCTGGACACCATACGCGACATTCTTGCAGGCGGCGCATCGGTGTGTGAAGCGGCGGGCATCCCGCTGGCTGGGGGACATTCCATCGATTCGCCCGAGCCGATCTACGGCCTGGTTGCCGTGGGTGTGGCGCATCCAGATCACATCAAGCGTAACGACACCGCGCAGGCAGGCGATGTACTCATCCTCGGCAAGCCGCTGGGCGTGGGCGTGTTAAGCGCAGCGCTGAAAAAAGGGGAGCTGGATGCCGAGGGCTACCGGCAAATGGTGGACACGGCCACACAACTTAATTGCGTCGGCGCTACGTTGGGCGGAATGACCTGCGTGCATGCGATGACCGATGTCACCGGCTTCGCGCTGCTGGGACATCTGCTGGAAGTGTGTCGAGGTTCGAAACTGGCGGCAGAGCTGGATTTCGACGCACTGCCGTTCCTGCCGGCGGCGCTGCGTTTGGCCGAGCAGGGCTACAGCACGGGCGCGGCGGATCGCAACTGGAGCAGCTATGGCGCAGAAGTAAGTTTGCCGCCGGGATTTCCGGAATGGCAGCGCAAGTTGCTGTGTGACCCGCAAACCAGCGGCGGATTGCTGGTGGCGTGCGCGGCGAACGAGGCGGACAAGGTGCTGGCTATTTTTCACCAGCAGGGATTCGCGGTTGCGAGTGTTATCGGGAAAATGGTTTCAGATGTACCGCAAGGCCGTATCCGCATCTTTTGCCGCTGACAGGGCGGGTGCCTTGTTCAGCATGGCAACGATATCCAGATGGCCAGCCTTGATGGCGAGATCCATGGGTGTGCTTCCGTCCTGATATTTTGCATACGGATTAGCGCCTTTTTCCAGCAGCAGTTTGACCACTTCGGTATGCCCGTTGTTGGCGGCCTTGTGTAGTGACGTCCAGCCGTCGGTCGTGGTCAGGTTTACGTCAGCACCCCGGTAGAGCAGATACGCACAGGCGAGCAGATGCCCGCGCGTCGCTGCCTGCATCAAGGCAGTCCAGCCGTACTGGCTTTGCAGATTCGGCTCGGCATCTTTTTCAATCAGCAGCTTGATGATTTTGTCGTGGCCGTTGTATGCCGCCCAATGCAGGGCGGTATATCCATTTCTATCCTGCGCGGAGATCCGGGAGCCGCATTTGATCAACACCTTTGCGAATTCTTCGTTGCCGTTGAAGGCCGCGACCATCAGGGGCGTCCAGTTGCGTTCGTCGCGCACTTCCAGATCGAAGCCGCTGGACAGGAAAATCTGCATCGCATTCTGGTTGTTGTCTTCGATGGACTTGATCAGTCCCTGCGCATTGAACTCATAGCCGAATTCCTCCAGTTCATGGCGCTTGTATTCCGGGATGTCTTCCCATGCATTTACCTCTTTGCCGGGGTTACGCAACTCATTGAGGTAGTTGCTGAGGCGAATGATTTCCATTGCCGCATCGGGAGGGAAACCTTCGCGGTTTCCGGCACGGTTGTCCATCATCAGGTCTTGCAGGTAGAGCTCGATGTGCGGCGTCAGCCACAACTCGAGCAGTTTATTGAACACGCGCGGGAACCTCTCTTCCAGCAAGTGCGGGTAGAGATCTTCGTCTCCGTTTAACAGATTGAGCAGCTTTTGATTCATTTAGTCTTGATACTGTTCGGCGATTTGCCGAAACTCCTCTTGGATTGCCAGAAATGCATCGGCCACGGCGGGATCGAAATGCGTACCACTTCCCTGCAAGATATATGCCACAGCAGCCTGATGCGAGAACGGCTCCTTGTAAACCCTGCGACTGATAAGGGCATCGTAGACATCAGCCAGCGCCATCAGTCTTGCCGAGATAGGAATCGCCTCACCCTTTAGACCCAACGGATACCCACTTCCGTTCCATTTTTCGTGGTGACTGTTGGCGATTTCGCGGGCAATGTGCAAAAAGCGGTTGGGCGATGGCAGCCCGCTTTCGGCCATCGCGAGGGCATTACCCCCCAGCAATGGATGGGTTTTCATGATTTCGAATTCTTCCGCTGTGAGCTTGCCCTGCTTGAGCAGGATGGAATCCGGAATGCCCACCTTGCCGATGTCGTGCAATGGGGCGAGCTTGTACAGCGATTCGATGTTGTCCTCGGTCAGGAAATCCCTGAACTGCGGATGGTTGCGCAGCTTCATGGCGAGCGCGCGAATGTAGTTCTGCGTGCGCTTCAAATGATTTCCGGTCTCGTTGTCGCGCGTTTCCGCCAGCGACGCCATGGCCATGATGGTTACGTCGCGAATTTGCGAAACTTCGTCGGTCTTGCGCTGCAACTGCGCGGTGCGCTCTTCCACCTTGTGTTCAAGCACATCGTTCATGCTGGCCAGTTGAAGTGCCAGCGACTCGTTCTGGAAACGCTGACGCAGCGACAGCAGGATGAACTTGTTCAGGAAGTGTCCCGAGCCCAGCATCACTACCAGGAACAGCAACAACATGATGCCCAGCGCAGTATGTGTTTCATCCTGTTCCACCAGCACACGAAAGGTGAGCGGCAGCATCAGGCCGAGCAGATAGGCGAAAAATGCCGGCGGGTGCATTGCATTCATGGTGGTGGCGACTGCGGCGAGGCCGAGCATCGCGCAGACCAGAAACACCTGCATCAGCAATTCGTGCGGAAAGAAGAACAATGCGCCGAAGCCCCACATCATGCCCATGACCAGCGAGAAGGAGAAGAAATGGCGGCTCCAGCTTTCGCATTCTTCAAGGGTGCGGGTATCTTCCCGGTCATTCATCCAGGTCACAATTTCGGCCGAGTGCAGCGCGTACGCGACTGTCAGCCACAACAAGAGATGTCGATGCGGAGAGACACTCCACATCATTGCCACGAACAGCGGCTCGAGAAATAGCTGTCCACCCAGCATCAAGGGATACAGGCGCAAGCGCGCGCGCAACTGCTCTGCACGAACAAGCAGGTTGCTCTCGTTGATGGTGAAACTCAGGTTTTCGAAGAATTGGCCTATGGAAGTCATTATCTTGTTTCGGACGTAAAACCCCGGCTGACAGTGGACAACAAACCCAAGCTTGCAGTCAACTATGGAGGCATTAATATTTCCGATGTGCGATTGTTCAGGACTGCTTGAAAAATGCCACCGCTTCCGCTTCGTCGCGTGTGCGCTTGAACGGCGGCAAACTCTGCCAGATGCGTTTGCCGTAATGCTTTGAGATCAGGCGCGGATCGCAGATCATCAGCACGCCGCGGTCGGTTTCGTCGCGTATCAGGCGTCCCGCACCCTGCTTGAGGTTGATGATGGCGCGTGGCAACTGGAATTCCATGAATGCGTTACGTCCCTGTTTGTTCAGCTCCGCGATGCGCGCTGCCAGCACCGGATCGTCCGGCGGTGCGAATGGCAGCTTATCGATGATCACCAGCGACAACGCCTCGCCGCGCACATCCACCCCTTCCCAGAACGACTGACTGCCGAGCAGCACTGCGTTGCCGTGGTCGCGGAAGCGCGTGAGCAATTCGTTGCGTGAACCTTCGCCCTGCAGCAGCAGTGGGTACTTCAAGCCTTTGCGGTCGAATTCTGCTTGCAGGATTTCATAAGCGCGCTGCATCGCGCGCAAACTGGTGAACAGCAGGAAGGCGCGTCCCTGGCTGGCCTCGATCAGCGGCAATGCCGCCTGCACCACCGCATCGGTATAGCCCTCGGTGTTCGGCTCCGGCAGGTTTTGCGGCACATACAACAGTGCCTGTTCCGGATAATTGAACGGACTGTCCCAGCACGCCGTGCGCGCTTCCGTCAGGCCCATCTCGTTCTGGTAGTGCGAGAAGTTCTGCTTCACCGCCAGCGTGGCGGAAGTGAATATCCAGGCACGCGGATGGCCGCTGAGCTGCTTCTTGAATATGTCGGCGATGGAGAGCGGGGTGGTATTGAGCTGCAGCGAGTGATGGAAGACTTCGAGCCAGCGTACAACACCTTCCCTCACCCCAGCCCTCTCCCCGGGGGAGAGGGAGCGATCATTCCCCTCGCCCTTTGGGAGAGGGGCTAGGGGTGAGGGTGCTTCAGCCTGCCACACCTTCAACATCGCCACCAACCCCTGCGCCCGCTGCCAGCAGTTGTCCAGACCTTCGCTGCGCTCTGCCTGCTTCTCCAGCAATCCGGTGAGGTTCTTCAGTTTTTCGCCCAACGTCTTCAACGCAGGCGCAAACTCCTTGATACTCTCTGTCGCATTCGCCGCCATGCGGCCTTCCTTCTTGAACGCAAGCCGCAGATCGCGCGCGGCCTTCTCCAGTTCGTCGCAAGCCACCGGCAGCGCGGCAAAATCCTTGGCTCCACTCAAAGCCTCGATGCGGGAGTCCTGTGAGAGATCGAACAACTGTGAAGTGGAAAGACTCTCGCCGAAGAACAGGCTGGCTGTCTCCGGCAACTGGTGCGCCTCGTCGAAGATCACCGTGTTGCAGGCGGGCAGCAGTTCCGCCACGCCCTCGTCGCGCAGCATCACGTCGGCGAAGAACAGGTGATGGTTCACCACCACCACATCCGCCTCCATTGCTTCCTTGCGTGCCTTGAGCACGAAGCATTCCGCGTGCTGCGGGCATTCCTGTCCGAGGCAATTGTCGCGCGTCGAGGTCACATGCATCCAGATCGGCGCGTTCTCCGGCACATCCGCCAGCCCGCTCTTGTCGCCGCTTTGCGTCACCTTGGCGTAGTTCACGATCTTGGCCAGATGTTTCACATCTTCGCGCGTCTTGAACAAACCATTCGATTGCGCCAGAGACAGATGGTAGTGGCACACATAGTTCGAACGTCCCTTGAGCAGTGCCACCGATACCGGCGCTTTCAAGGCATCGCGCACCATCGGCAAGTCTTTCTGGAACAGCTGGTCCTGCAGATTCTTGGTGCCCGTGGAAACCACCACCTTGCCGCCGGCAAGCAGCGCCGGCACCAGATAGGCAAAAGTCTTGCCCGTGCCCGTGCCCGCCTCGGCGACGAGGATGGCGTTGTCGCGTATCGCCTCGGCCACGGCAATCGCCATGTCGCGCT
>CAYOJU010000028.1:0-26729 GCA_964404355.1 uncultured Sideroxydans sp.
GCGACCTCGAGGACAACATCGTTTCGATGGAGTTCGACACCCCGGAGAAGTGGGGTGGCGAGATCAAGCTGAACAACGGTGGCACGTATTACATCGAGCCGCAGGCTGCACCGGCCAGGTTGCCGATTTCCCTGCGCGCCAAACGACTGGATGCGGCTGAGTAATTTTCTCCACATTCCCTCCCCTGCAGGGGGAGGGTTAGGGAGAGGGTAGAAATGATTGTTGTCAGCAAGTCTACCCCCATCCCAGCCTTCCCCCTGCAAGGGGGAAGGAGTGGTGGAGGATAGTTAAATTGAAAGGAGAATCATCATGGCAATGAAGATCAATGCAGATTTGTGCACCGCTTGCGGTGACTGCGAACCTGAGTGCCCGACGGCTTCCATCAGCGGGAAGAAGGGCGTATTCAAGATCAACGCAACTGAATGTACCGAGTGTGATGGTGAGTACGATAAGCCGCAGTGCGTGAAGATCTGCCCGATCAAGGGTTGCATCACACAGATTGCAGCGTAAGCAACTCCGTCCGTGGTGCGCCAATCGAGCCGCGGACGGACCTATTTGGTGGCCCGGTTTGATCCGGGCTGCGTGCAAATGAATCAAACCGAACACGAAGAGGTGACCGTATGAGTAACGGAATCATCACAAAGACAGCCGCCCTGCGCATAGCAATGGCTACCCGTGTTCTCTCCGAAGTGAACACGGCTGCGCTGGTGGCGAAGCTGGGCGAACATCTCGGTCTGCCCGTCACCGAGGAAAAACTTTCCAAGGTGACCGTGGCCGATCTTAAACTGATCCTGTCCGGCGAAGAGACCGTCGAACCGGACGTGGATAGTGCCACCATCAAATTGGCGGTACGCCACCTGTGGGGAGAATCTGGAGATTTGGACGCGCTACCGCCCATGGACGCTTATACCGAAGGCGAAATGCCGGGCAGTCTGCGCGTGGCTGTAGCTTCCAACACCGAAGAGAATCTGGATGGCCATTTTGGCTCTTGTCCGCGCTTTCTCATCTATCAGGTCGGACGCGACAGCATTCGCCTGATTGATGCGCGTTCCACGCTGATTACCGATGATGCAGACGACAAGAACGTTGCGCGCGCCAAGTTGATTGATGACTGCCAAATTGTATATGTGCAATCCATCGGCGGTCCTGCAGCGGCCAAAGCCGTGCGTGCCGACATCCATCCGGTGAAAGTGCCGGAAGGCGGCAAGGCTCGCGCAACTTTGCAGCGCTTGCAAGCCGTGCTCGATGCACCGCCGCCCTGGCTTGCCAAGATACTCGGTGTGGAAGCAAAATCACTAAGCCGGTTCAGTCAGGCGGAAGAAGAGTGACCGTATGATTGCCGCCGAGACACTTGAGCAGATCGCCAGCAAGGCCGCCACAATGGGCGAGCTAAGCGAGGCTGCCATGTCTTCTTTGAAGACGACCTGGCCGGATCTGCGCTTCACATTCTGCAATGACGACGATATGCCTGCACGAATGCCGTCGGCATTGCAGCGTGAGAGTTTCAAATTGTATCTGGTGGGAGGCAGCGAACACTGCCTCAGCCTTACAACGGATGCGGAACAAGCCATCGGTGTCGTGGTGGCATGCGTGGACGAAGTGGATTAGTCAGCCGGGCTGCACAGTCCGGCTTGTAACGATTCTGGATTGTGGGGGGCATGGGTTGGGAGACTTGAGGACTGTTGAAATAGGTTTTGCTGCAGCCAACGACCTGCCGCAACTGGCTGATTTGCTGGCGGAGCTGTTTGAACTGGAAAGCGATTTCCATCCGCAGCGCGACAATCAGCTGCGCGGCCTGCGCATGATTCTCGCCGATCCGGCGCTGGGAAAGCTATTTGTACTGCGCGTCGACGGCAAAGTGGCAGGTATGGCCAACGCGCTGATCACGATCAGTACGGCAGAAGGCGGGCGCGTGTTGCTGCTGGAAGATGTGATCGTAGGCAAGGAATATAGGGGTGGAGGGTTGGGCCGCAGACTGGTCGAGCATGTAATGGCATGGGCGCGCGAGCAAGGTATGACGCGCATCACCTTGCTTGCCGACCGCGACAATCAGACAGCGCTGGATTTTTATCGCAAACTCGGTTTTGTCTCTTCGAACATGACCGTGATGCGCAAACCGCTAAGCTAGGTTGCAATGTTTGTATCAATTGCTACAAAGCCTTCCACACCATGCATCCTGTATTCGGGCACTGGTCCGCGTATTTACAGGGTTTGCGCTATATTTCAAAAACTGGCACAGTGATTGCAGGGATTTACGCTGAACTAATAGCTGAGCTGGAATTGAAAGGTTTTGGATATGCCGGAACATCATCCTGGTACATCGCCGTTGGCCGAAGTAGTTCGCCTGGATTGCGCGTCTTGTGCATATCGCGAGTTATTGGCGAATGGCAATTGTGAGCAGGGGGAAATTTGTGTGTCAGCGCAGAGTGGTCGCCAGATCGACCGCTTCTTCAGGCGCAATCCGGAATTCGCGGAGAATTTTCTGAAGGATGGATTTTGGGAACGGCGCGCCATCGCCGCGCGCTACGCCCCGTTGGCGGCGCTACGGGCGATGCCGCGCGATGCGGACGAAGTGGTGCGCCGGGCTGTGGTAAGCCGGTTGCCGAAAGATGAGCTGGGTGCCTATGTGCGCGACCCGGATCGCGAGGTGCGCATGACGGTGGCCAACCGCCTTGATCCCGAGGCGCTTACCGAGCTGCTTGGTGACGTGGATTATCTGGTGCGTTTGCAGGTGGCAAAACGCCTGCCGCACGGGCAGTTGCGGCGCATGGCGGATGATGCAGATCGCGAAGTGCGCAAGGAAGTGGCGCGGCGACTGCCTACCTTTGCCTTGCGTATGATGATCAGGGATGAGGACGCCGAAGTGAGACGCATCGTTGCGATGCGGGCACTGTCCGACGATGCGGAGCAGATGATCAAGGATGAAGACTGGGTTGTGCGTCTTGAAGCATCCAGACATGCACCGCTGGAAGCCATTACCGAACTGGTGGACGACGTCGAACCGGATGTGCGTAACGCAGTGCAGCATCGTTTGAATGAATTTTTGCACGGAGATGATAAATGAGCATCTATACCCCCGATGAAACCACGCTGCGCACTCTGGCCGTCGAAATCGAAGCCACACCGCCGCGCCCGCATCACAGTGCGCTGCTGGAAATCGCCAGTCGCATTTGCACCGGCTGCAATTTTCGCTATGCGCTGAATCGTGGCGGCTGGTATCGCTCCGGCGGGATCGTGGCAGCCGACGGTACGCGCATCGCCGATAGCCTGGCTGCCTGGGCCAAGGCCGAATTGGCAGCATGCGGTGGCGACATGAATGAACTGGTAGAGCGTCATGCCGACAGCGATTTGCTGGTGACACGCCATTCCGGGCGCACTCATTACTTCGTCGCTGCCTATGGACCGGCTCCGGCGGATTTTTTGCAGCTGGAAGTGGAAGAATTGCAGGAAGTGCTGGATCGCGAACTGATCAATGCAGATGCATTGCCGGAAGATTTGCAGGATTTGATCGAGCCGATGACTCCCAGTGAACTTGAAGCGCAGCCTGTCTCCGCACCACGCTACCGTTTCCGCCGCCTGCTCGACATGCGTCAGACAGTGGCCAGGGCATCATCCGCGGAAGCACGCAATGGCGGATTTCCGCGCTTGTTTTCCGAATGGGCACACAGCAGCGCTGCGGCGCGCGGTCACTTCAGCGACCACTGGATCGTTGCATTGCGCGAACACCAGGATCGCTATCGCAATCCGGTGATCTCGGCTTCACTGGTTTCGCGCCATGCGCGCGAACTCAAACCGTTCCAGTGGGACGTCGAACTGACGGGAGTAGACATGTTGAAGCAGCTGCAGGCTTTTGATCGCGCTGCCGGATACACCGCGGCCTGGTATGCGCATCTGGTCGCCGGAACCATCACGCCACCCAAGGTTGCCTATGCGGTGGCGCGCGATCTGGATGCGGGATTCAGTTATCTGCCGGAAACCGAAGCGGCACTGTTGAAGAACTGGGTGGCAGCGCCGTATTCTGTGTAGGAACCCTGCTACTGCAATTCCTCGTAATGGCGTTCCATGATTTCAAGTGCGTTGGCCAGCCGTTTGGGCATCAACGTGCGCGCCGTTGCAAAACTGAGGGAAGTTTCGTTGTAAAAGAGGTTCACGAGATAGGAAATGCCGATCGCGTCGTGCAACTCGGTTGGGGCAGTTTCCAGCACGTCGTCTACGAAGGCGAAGTGCGTGCGCACGGTTGGCCAATCATGCTTAAGTATCGCGTCATGTGTGGCCAGCTTAAGCGCGCTCACCTCGAGGTGCAGCATGCCCAAATCTTCTGCGTCTATGGTTCTCGCCACTTCGGGAAAATGTATGGCGAGGTAGTTCGCAAAGCGGGAATTTCTGGCAAAGGGAATGGACTTGAGGGAAGCCGGCTTGTTCAATTCGCCGCGTGAATATTGGTCTGACTGCGATTTGGTCTTGCTGTAGGCGTGCCATGTTCCGGTGCGATCTTCTTCAAATGCCATGATGATCTCCTGAAAAACCTATGTAGGCTGTAGGCCATTCTGGAACGGCAGGTGTGTAGGTGTCAATAGGTATAATTCACTAGAAATCAAAACGATGGCAAACCATTAAGTAGCTGTCAGGGCACCTTTGAACGAGAGGTGGAGTAACCATGCTGGTTTACTGGCGTTTTGTGGAGCGACTGGATTTGTCCTGTTGCAGCCGCGCAAGCTTCTTTGCTCGTTCGATATTTACTGTCAGGGATTTCTGTACCAATGCGTGGAAGTCGACCAGATTTTGGTCGGGATGATCATCCAGCACGCCACAGTCCTGGAAAAATTCCGCGATCCAGAGTGGGGCCAGTTCTTCTTTACCGGTCTCCTGCCAATATTCTGCAGCGGCCATTTCGACATAATCAGACAGTTTGCGCATCGTTCCTCCGACGAAAATCCAATCCGAATGAATGACAACCGAGACTGATGGCTCTTCATGGAAGCGGACGCTGCTAGCAGCGTCCGCTCTGCGAAGATTTACTAAACTGAACTAGCTTCTTTGTTTTCCTCTTCAGGGAAAGGCCAGACCGGCTCGGGTGGAACCAAGGAGGCTTTCCTGGCGGCGGCTTCAGCTTTCTTCACTGCTGAGGCAGCTTTGCGTTCTGCCGCTTCCTGTTGTGCAATCTGTTTTGCCTGGGCAGCGGCTGCTTTGCGTGCTTCGGCTGCCGCCTTTTTCGCTGCGGCCAGTTCCTGTGCGGCTAACCTGGCTTGTTCGGCTGCCAGCTTTTTCACAGCAGCGGCTTCTTGTGCGGCGATTTTCTTGGCTTCGGCTTCCGCTTTCTTGATCAGGGCCGCTTCCAGCGCGGCCTGCTTTCTGGCTTCCGCTTCAGCCTTCTTTTCGGCAGCGGCTTGCTGCGCGGCAAGCTTGCGCGCTTCGGCTTCGGCTTTCTTTGCTGCGGCTTCTTGTTGTGCGGCGAGCTTTCGGGCTTCGGCTTCGGCCTTCTTTTGGGCAGCAGCTTCTTCAGCGGCTCTCTTCTTTGCCTCGGCTTCAGCTTTTTTTGCGGCTGCTGTTTGTTGTGCCGCCAGCTTGCGTGCTGCATCTTCGGCTTTTTTCAATGCGGCGGCCTCAGCGGCAGCCTTGGCTCTGGCGATGGCCTCAGCTTTTCTAGCTTCTGCCTCAGCCTTCTTCTGTGCTGCGGCTGCTTGTTTTCTAGCTTCTGCCTCGGCTTTTTTGGCGGCGGCAGCTTGTTGCGCTGCGAGTTTTTTGGCTTCAGCTTCCGCTTTCTTTTGGGCAGCTGCTTCTTCAGCGGCTTTCTTGCGTGCATCGGCCTCGGCTTTCTTCGCCGCTGCGGCTTGTTGCGCTGCCAGTTTGCGCGCTTCAGCTTCGGCTTGTTTCAGCGCAGCAGCTTCAGCTGCAGCCTGCTTCTTGGCTTCAGCCGCCGCTTTTTTGGCTGCAGCTGCTTGCTCGGCGGCAAGCTTCCTGGCTTCCGCCTCGGCTTTCTTCAGGGCGGCGGCTTCTTCGGCGGCCTTCTGCTTTGCCTCGGCTTGAGCTTTTTTCAGTGCAGCCGCTTCTTCCGCGGCTTTCTTTTTTGCCTCAGCTTGGGCCAATTTGGCTGCGGCTGCTTCTTGTGCGCGTTGTTTCGCTTGTTCTATGGCCAATTGTTTTGCTGCTGCGGCTTCTTGCGCGGCAAGGAGCTTGGCAACTCTGGCTGCTTCGGCATCCGCGCGTGATTTTTCACCTGCTTCGGTTGCGGCGCGCATTTCCTGTTCTGCCAGCGCTTTCTTTTCAACAGCCGATTCATAAGCGGTCTGCGCTTTGTTGGCAGCCTCTTCTTTTTGTGTCGCGATGATCTGTCTGGCTTGCAGCGCCTGCTTGGCCTCTGCTGCGGCCTGGTTGGCGGCGAGCATCAATTTATTGGCGAGGATCAAGGTCTTCTCTGCTGTGGTTGCATTCTTGGCAGTGCGAATTTCGTTGGGTGTCAATTTGACCTTCTTCACCTCTGACATCTAAATCTCCTCGATAAAACGTTAAACAAATCAGTTATATGCGTGCATGAGTGTTGAAATGAGCTTCAATCAGGCGCGCCGCATTATAAAAGTAGTCTCTATTCCCTTGGTCATCATTTCTTGCGGCTTGAAATGAAGGTACGCAGGGCTTGAATTAAACCCCGCAAAAGATACAGAACGAACGTTCTGCTGTCAATTCTGGCTGAAATTTGAACTGCGAACTGAAATATTGTTGAGCAAATCAGGTGCGCGCATGCAATGCACAGGAATGATCGGTGGTTCCCTGTTCCACTTGCAACGTGCTGTGTTGAAGGGAGAAATGCTCTGCCAACGTGTGGGCAATCTCGTCCATGAAACCGTCGCCAGGATAGCCTTCTGGCATCACCAAATGGACGGTCATGGCACTTTCGGTCGTACTCATGGCCCAGATGTGCAGGTCGTGTATGTCGGTAACTCCGGCGCATTCGCGCAGATAGGTTTCCACTGCCGGCAGGTTGATGTGCGCAGGAACGGCGTTCAATGCCAGTTCTACCGATTCGCGCAACAAGCTCCAGGTGCCAAGCAGGATTACCGCCACAATCACCAGACTGATCACCGGGTCAAGCCAGTACCAGCCGGTGAACAACATCACTATCCCGGCAATGACTACGCCCAGCGAGACAACCGCATCGGCAGCCATATGCAGGTAGGCGCCGCGAATGTTCAGGTCGCCCTTGCTGCCCTTGACGAACAGCCACGCGGACGTTCCATTGATGACAATGCCGATAGCGGCAACCACCGTAACCGTCAGTCCGGCCACCGCCGGAGGCGCGGATATGCGCTGTATGGCCTCCAAAGCAATCGCCCCGCATGCCACCAGAAGAAGCATGGCGTTTGTCATTGCAGCCAGAATCGACGTGCTGCGCAGACCATAGGTAAAGCGTTCGCTGGGAGCCCTGCGGGCGAGAATGGTCGCACCCCATGCCAGCAGCAGACCCATCACATCGGAGAGGTTGTGCCCCGCATCAGCCATGAGTGCAGTTGAGTTGGCAAGGAAACCGTATGTCATCTCAACCGAGACGAACGCTGTATTCAGGGCAATGGCAATGGCAAAAGCGCGACCAAAATTGTTCGGGACATCGTGGTGATGGCAATGGCCTTGCGAGTGCCCTTCATGAGTGTGTGGGGAATGCATATTCATCAGTGCTGCGCTTCGTAAACCAAATTAATTCAACTATCGAATACCAGCCGCCAGTCTATCAGATCAACACAAATGCAAACTTTGCCGGAATGCGCTCCTGCCAGCATTTCCCGCAGAGCAAAGGCGTCCGAAATTGTTGTGTCCGGGTGGCTTGTCGGGTTTGCTACAAAACATCGCAGTATAAATTCCATTAAAATCAATCTGCTGTCCTTGGCACGGCACTTGCGATAAGAAGGGTGTCATTACTCGTGGGTGAATGCCATGCAAGCCAAGGATATCGCCGAGTTGCTCAACGAACCTGCGTGCGAACACAACAGCAAGTCGAAGTCTGGCTGCGCGCGACCCAAGCCGGGTGCGACAGCAGGCGGCTGTTCGTTCGACGGCGCGCAGATCGCGCTGCTGCCAATCGCCGATGTGGCGCATATCGTGCACGGCCCCATTGCCTGTGCGGGCAGTTCCTGGGAAAGCCGCGGTACGCGATCTTCCGGGCCCAAGCTGTATCGCATCGGTATGACCACCGACCTCAGCGAACAGGACGTCATCATGGGGCGCGGCGAGAAGCGCCTGTTCCATTCCATCAAACAGGCCGTGGACAGTTATGCGCCCAAAGCGGTGTTCGTTTACAACACCTGCGTGCCCGCACTGACCGGCGACGACATCGGCGCGGTGTGCAAAGCCGCCGCGGAGAAATTCGGTGTGCCGTGCGTGCCGGTGGATTGTGCCGGTTTTTACGGCACCAAGAATCTGGGCAACCGTATCGCGGGCGATGCGATGTTCAAATATGTGATCGGCACGGCGGAACCGTTGCCGGTGCCGCCCGAAGCGCAGCGCCCCGGCATTACCGTGCACGACGTGAACCTGATCGGCGAATACAACATCGCGGGCGAGTTCTGGAATGTGTCGCCGCTGTTCGACGAACTCGGCCTGCGCATCCTGTGCACGCTTTCCGGTGACGGACGATTCCATGAAGTGCAGACCATGCACCGCGCAGAGGCCAACATGGTGGTGTGCGCCAAGGCGCTGCTCAACGTGGCGCGCAAACTGCAGACCAATTACAAGACACCCTATTTCGAGGGCAGCTTCTACGGCGTGACCGACACCTCGATGGCGTTCCGTGAATTTGCCAAACTGCTCAACGATCCGTCGCTGACCGAACGCACCGAAGCGATGATCGCGCGCGAGGAGGTGAAGATCAATGCTGCGCTCGAACCCTGGCGCGAGAAGCTGCGCGGCAAACGCGTGCTGCTCTACACCGGCGGCGTGAAGTCGTGGTCCATTGTCTCCGCCCTGCAGGACTTGGGGCTGGAAGTGGTCGCTACCGGTACCAACAAATCCACCGAGGAAGACAAGGCGCGCATTCGCGAGATCATGGGCGAGAACGCCAGAATGATCACCGACGGCAGCCCCAAGGCGCTGCTGGGCGCAGTCAAGGAATACCAGGCCGACATTCTTATCGCGGGCGGACGCAACATGTACACCGCGCTCAAGGCGCGCATCCCTTTCCTCGACATCAATCAGGAACGCGAATTCGGTTACGAAGGTTACAACGGCATGATCGAGCTCGCGCGCCAGCTCGCGCTGACCATGCAGAGTCCGGTATGGCAGGCGGTGCGCAAGCCTTCGCCGTGGGCGAAGTCGGGTGTGCCGGGAATTGAGTTGGGGGCGTGATGATGAAAATGAATTCACATTTCGCACTGAGAGATTACTCCCTTCTCCCGCAGGCGGGACTGCGGGAGGGTCGCTGCGCAGCAGCGGGGTACCCACCGGCGTACCTCTCGCGGGTGAAAGGGCTGGGGATGAGGGTCTGTGCGTGCAAAATGAGTATGTTTAAGTTTGCCATCCCTCACCCCAACCCCTCTGATGGAACTACTAGCCATTCGACTAGGGCTGGCCAACTACGCCAGCCAAGTCGCTGGTTATCCCGCTCGCGGGCGAGGGGCTTATGTAGTGGGAGCATGACATGGCCGAAATCCTGAAACGCAACAAAGCACTCGCGGTAAATCCGCTCAAGGCCAGCCAGCCGGTCGGCGCGTCGCTCGCCTTCCTCGGCATAAACCGCGCCATTCCTATGCTGCACGGTTCGCAGGGCTGCACCGCATTCGGCAAGGTGTATTTCGTGCGCCACTTCCGTGAGCCAATTCCGTTGCAGACCACCGCGATGGATCAGGTGTCCACGGTGATGAGTGCGGACGAGAACGTGATCATCGGTTTGAAAACCATCTGCGAAAAAAGCAAACCTGCCCTGATTGGTCTCGCCACAACGAGCTTGTCCGAAACGCAGGGCACGGACATCAAACGATTGGTGAAAGAGTTCTACGCGGCGAACCCCGAGTTCGCGCACATTCCCGTAGTGCCGGTGAACTCGCCGGACTTCACCGGCTGTCTGGAAAGCGGTTATGCGCTGGCGGTGAAGGCAGTGCTGGAAACGCTGCTGCCCGAAAAGAGCGCCAACGTTGGCAAGCGCAAGAAACAAATCAACGTATTGGCCGGATCGTTCCTCACGCCGGGCGATGTCGAGCACATCAAGGAGATTGTCGAGGCTTTTGGTTTACGTCCTTTAGTGCTGCCGGACATCGGCGATTCGCTCGACGGGCATCTCACCGAAGTCGATACCAGCCCGGTGACCCTGGGTGGTACACCGGTGTCGGACATCTCCTGCATGGGCGAATCCATTGCCACGCTGGTGCTGGGCAATTCGTTGTATGAAGCAGCGGATTTCCTCAAGGTACAAACCGGCGTGCCGGATTACCGCTTCGATTGTTTGATGGGCCTGGATGCAGTGGATAGCTTTGTTGCCGCACTCGCCGAAATCAGCGGCAAGCCCGTTCCGGAAAAAATCGAGCGTCAGCGCGCCCAATTGCAGGACGCCATGGTCGATTGCCATTTCATGCTGGGTTTTGCGCGTGTGGCCATCGCCGCCGATCCCGATCTGCTGTATGGAATGGCGAGCCTGGTGACCGACATGGGGTGCGAAGTGGTGGCCGCAGTGGCGCCCACCCGCGCAAATATTCTGAAATATGTGGATACGGCGCAAGTTGCCATCGGCGATCTGGAAGATCTGGAAATTGCGGCCAAGCGCAACGGAGCGCAACTCGTCATCAGCAATTCACACGCGGTGGAAACATCGCGCCGCCTCGGTGTGCCGCTGCTGCGCGCCGGGTTCCCCCAGTACGACCTTCTCGGCGGCTACCAGCGCCTGTGGGTCGGCTATCGCGGCACGCGCCAGGCTTTGTTCGATCTGTCCAACCTGATGGCCGAGCACGGACATCACGAGACCGAGCCCTACGTTTCCATTTATCACCAGGGGGTCAAGCATGCGTCATCTGCGGCTGGTGGAAAACACTGAGGAGCTTGCGATGAAAGTAAAGATCGCTTTTGCGACCAGCGACCGTCGCGCGGTCAACCAGCACTTCGGTGCGGCGGAATCTTTCGCCATCTATGAGGTGGGCGAAAGCGAGACGCGCCTGATCGAGGTGGCGGAATTCATCGAGACTGCGATGGACGGGCATGAAGGCAAGCTTGCAGCCAAGGTTGAACTGTTGGACGACTGCGCAGCTGTGTATTGCAACGCGGTGGGCGCGTCCGCCATTCAGCAGTTGCTGGCCGCGAGCATCCAGCCGATGCGTGTGGACGAAGGCACGCTCATCGATGAATTGCTGGTCGGCCTGCAGAAGAACCTGGTCGGCGATCCGCCGGTGTGGCTGGCGAAACATCTCAAGAAGCAGGCCGGCGGCGGCGACTTTGCCGCGGACGAGGAGTGGCAGGAATGATAGAGACGACGGCACGCGTGGTTTCCTCCGACAACGGTACGGTGATGGTGCAGCCATCTACCCAATCAGGCTGCGGCAGCTGCGGGTCACGCAGTGTGTGCGGCGTATCCGGTCTGGGGAAATATTTTTCCGGCAACCGCAAATCCATCGCGGTGAAGTGCGACGCGAATGTGCATGCAGGGGATGAGCTGCAACTGAGCATGAGCGAGGGCGACATGCTCAAGGCCGGATTGCTGGCATATCTGCTGCCCAGCGTGCTGGCGCTGGTCGGTGCGAGTGTTGCGGCGTCGTATGGGTTTGGCGATGTGGGTGCAGTGCTGGGTGCGGCTGCAGGTGTCGCGGTCGGACTGCTGATAGGTCGGCTTACCGGCTGGGTGCCGCATATGCAAGCACAACGTAAAGAATAATCAATCAACCGAAGGAGACAGAGCATGAATCAAGCAGTCGCAGCAGACCCGTTGTTATCCACCGACTTCATCATGGAGATGGTCAAGCAGATGCGTGCCATCGACAGTTACGGCACCTACGACGGTTGGCCCGCCGACCGTATCCTGGCACCGTATGTGGTGACCAAGGAACAGCGCCGCGAGATCCCGGTCATCGGCGATCCGGACGAGATCATGCTGGCGCGCATCAAGGCGTTCTACAACGCGGTGTCGTCGCTGATCGAAAAGGAATGCGGCCTGATGGCGGTACCCAACGTCAATATTACCCATGAAGGCTTCGGCCGCGCGCTGATCACCGTGGGCAAGCTGGTGGTGATGGATCGCACGCTGCGCGATGTGCATCGCTACGGTTACGAAAGCCTGTCCAAGATGAAGGACGAGGGCGACAAGCTGCTGTCCGTTGCACTGGGACTGATCGGCAAGTATCCGGAAGTGGCCGGCCTGTAAGGATCGAGAAAAAACCAAACCCCTCCCAGCCTCCCCTTGTCAGGGGAGGAGCCAGTTTCAGGCTCTCCCCCTGATAAGGGGGAGTTGGAGGGGGTTTGATTGAGGGATTACAAATGACGGAAGAAGAACTCAAAGCACTCGACAAGGAAGTAAAGAAGCTCAAACGCATTTCCAGCGAATGGGCGTCGCAGTTGCACGATCTGGTCGAGGAAAGATTGCCGGCCGGATACAAGGAAATACCCGGCATCGCGCAATCCACCTACGACGCGTGCCAGGCTTGGGAGCTGGCGAACGCGAAATTGACTGCAGCACAGAGAGAAGCACAAGTTTAGATAGAGGAAAAGAGATGGCCAACATTACCGGAATCACCCGAGGCGGTACGCCTTATGAACCCACCTTCATTACCGCCCTGAATGCGGCGAATTGCCTGGGCTGCGGCCGCTGCTTCAAGGTCTGTCCGCGCAAAGTGTTCGAACTGGTCGAGCGTAGCGAGGACGACGACAACTATGATGAGGACGAAGACAACTGTATGGTGATGACGCTCGCCAATGCGCTGGATTGCATAGGTTGCGGATCCTGCGCGCGCGTATGCCCCAAGCAGTGCCAGACCCATTCAGCCATGCCGGTTGGGGCGTAATCCGGAATGGGCACGATGGAGCTTGCTGCATCGTGCCAACTTCCTGCGGAACTTGACGCGTTGGCTGAACGCATCGTGACTGCTCTGCAGCAAACGGCTGCGGACTACACCGCAGCCGGTGCAACACCGCCGATCGAATTGAGTCGCCTGAAGTTTACGCGGGTCATCGACCCCGGCAATCAGCTGCCCGGCTACCAGGGGGTATGGCGCAATGCCCGCAATGAGCGTTGCGGCATGCTGACCATCAATAGCGACAAGAGCTTCTATGCCGAGTACGACCTGTTTTGCCCACATCCGCGAGATTCGGGCGGGTTCGTCGAGATGGTCATTGCGTGGGGGCGGGGCGAGTTGTTGCGTTGTGAGGCAAAACAGATCCCCGGTTTGTAAAGATACTTCCGAATTAATCCGTTCATCCCGGTAAAACGACCGGCCATCCATCGGGCTGTCCAAAGGAACTTTGTAACTGCTTGATTGCGTGCAGACCTCCTGAAATGGTTCGAAATGACCACCACACGGAAGGTCTTTGGTTGCTAAGCATTACCCCGCAATTGCCGATACATCATGTAACAGGGCGCGCAATTACATGTCCCCGGATTAGGAGGTGTACCATGGCTATCGTGATGAATATGAGCGGATACGAAATCGAGCGCGAAGAGCGCGCGGTTGAAGAGTATGACGACGAAGTGATGTACGCGGAATTGGTTCCGCAGCTGGTGCCGGTTAACGATAGTTACGTCACCGAAATGGGTAAGCGCGCGGATATTTCAGCCGAGTTGGCAGATGTGGATGTCGATGCCTTTCTCAGGAAAATGTACGAGTATCAAAGCTGAAGATGTGTTCTGAAGGCGGCTCCGCGGGTGGAGTCGCCCCCTTTGCAAGCCTTATCCCGCGCCCTGTTCGGGGTGTTTGAGTGACGTGCCCGATGCGCTCTGTGCTATTCTTCTCTCAGTTGATCCTGAGTCTTCCCATGAAATTCGTATTGCTTCTGTTGCTGGCGCAGCCAGTATGTGCGCTGGCCGACATTGAAAGTGATTTTCTTGCTGCGCGAGAAGCTTTGCGCGTCGGAAATTCCTCGCGCCTTGAAACAATCACGGAGCGTCTTAAAGACACTCCGCTTGAGCCGTACATGACCTATTACGATTTGCGCATGCGCCTCAGTACAAAGGCGACCGTTGCGGCTAAAACGTTTCTGGCCCGCACCAACGAATCGCCGGTCGTCGATCAGTTCCGCGGCGAGTGGCTCAAATATCTGGGTGAACACGAAAGCTGGGAAGAATTCGCGGAAGAATATTCTCACCTGTTGAACATGGACGACGAGCTGGTCTGTTATTCACTGCAACTGCGCATGAAAAGCGATGTGCCGGGCGCGCTGACCGATGCGCGCAAAATGTGGCTGCGCGGCGAAGAAATGCCGGACAGCTGCACGCCGCTGTTTGACGAGGCTGTGCGTCAAAACATTATCAGTGAAGCCGATACCTGGCAGCGCATGCGCGTGGCACTGGAAAACAATAACACCACGCTGGCGAAGGAGCTGATCAGGCGGCTACCCAAGGCGCAGATGGTTTCGTCAGCCGAGTTGAGTATTGCCGCACGTAACCCCAGGCGTTATCTGGAAAAGACCCGCTTTGAAAATTCTCCCAAAGGGCGGCATCTGGTCGGGTTATTCGCCCTGCAACGCCTGTCCAGACAATCTCCGCAGATTGCCTATACGCAGTGGGCATCCATCGGCAAGAATTTTACCGAAGAGGAGCAGCGCTATTTCTTTGGCTGGCTGGGTCTTGCCGGGGCGCAGTCGCATGACGAACGCGCGCTGCAATGGTTTTCGGTGGCGGGCGATGCGGCGTTGAATTCAAAGGAGCTTGCCTGGCGCACGCGCGCCGCGCTGCGCGCGGAGAATTGGCATGAAGTGTGGGAAAGCATCAACGCCATGGCGCCGCAACAGCAGGGCGAAGGGGTGTGGCGTTACTGGAAGGCGCGCGCACTCAAGGTGCTGGGACGGTCGTCGGAAGCGGATGCGATATTTACCGAGCTGGGCCGCGAGTACAATTTCTATGGGCAACTTGCTTCCGAAGAACTGGGTGCCGGGCCGGGCGCAGGGATGACTTCGGCGAGCTTCCTGCCCACCGATACCGAGATCGAGGCGATTCAGGCCATGCCGGGCGTACAACGCACACTGTTGCTGAATCGCATGGACATGCGCGTCGAGGCGTCCAAGGAATGGACCTGGGCGTTGCGCAATCTGAATGACAGGCAACTGCTGGCTGCGGCCGAGGTGGCACGCCGCAACGAACTGTATGACCGTTCCATTACCGCGGCCGAACGCACCGCGCAATTGCATGACTTCAATCTGCGCTATCCTTCGCCGTATCGCGAGGCCATGCAGGAGAATCTGCACAAACACGGACTGGAAGAAGCCTGGGTGTACGGCCTGATGCGGCAGGAGAGCCGCTTTGCCACCAAGGTAAGATCCGATGTGGGCGCGGCCGGATTGATGCAGATCATGCCCGATACCGCGCGCTGGGTGGCAAGGCAGATCGGCATGAAAGGCTATCGCAAGGGACTTATTCACCAACTGGATGTGAACATCAAGCTGGGCACGTATTACATGAAAACCGTATCGCACCAATTCGAAGACAACCCGGTGCTGGCCTCGGCGGCCTACAACGCGGGCCCGACGCGGGCGCAGCAATGGCGCGGTATCAAACCGCTGGAAGGTGCGATCTACGTCGAGACCATCCCGTTCGACGAGACTCGCGATTACGTGAAGAAGGTGCTGAGCAACACCATCTACTATGCCAAGATATTCGGTCAATCCTCGCAATCGCTCAAACAGCGGCTCGGCGTCATCCAGCCCGTGAACGTGAAAAACAGGAAAGCCTATTTTGACGAACAATAACGACCTGACCGTGTATTGCGTCGGCGGCGCCGTGCGCGACCGGCTGCTCAACCTGCCCGTGCAGGACCACGATTGGGTGGTGGTGGGCAGCACGCCGGAAGAAATGGTGGCGCGCGGCTACAAGCCGGTCGGCAGCGATTTCCCGGTGTTCCTGCACCCGCAAACGCACGAGGAATATGCACTGGCACGCACCGAGCGCAAAGTGTCGCAGGGCTACAAAGGCTTCACTGTCTACACCTCGCCCGACGTTACGCTGGAACAGGACCTGTTGCGCCGCGACTTCACCATCAATGCTATCGCGCAAGACAGCGACGGCAACCTCATCGATCCCTACGGCGGACAAGCCGACCTGAAGGCGGGCATCCTGCGCCATGTGAGCGACGCCTTTGCCGAAGACCCGGTGCGTATCCTGCGCGGCGCGCGCTTTGCGGCGCGTTTTGGTTTTGTCTTTGCGCCGGAGACGCTGGCGCTGATGCGCACTATGGTGGACAACGGCGAAGTCGGTGCGCTGGTAGCCGAACGCGTGTGGCAGGAACTGGCGCGCGGACTGATGGAACAGCACCCCTCGAAATTCTTCACCACGCTGCGCGAATGCGGCGCGCTGAAAAAGATATTGCCGGAAGTCGAGGCGCTGTTCGGCGTGCCGCAACCCGCGCATTACCACCCCGAGATCGACTGCGGCGTGCACGTGCTAATGGTGATCGACGATGTGGCCAAAAACGCACGCTCGCTGGAAGTGCGCTTCGCCGCACTGGGGCACGACCTCGGCAAGGCCACCACACCCGAAGACACCCTGCCGCGCCACATCGGCCATGAGCAGCGCAGCGTCGGCCTGCTCAGGGGATTGTGCGAACGGTTGCGCGTCCCCGGTGATTGCCGCGACCTGGCGCTGCTGGTGGCGCAATACCACAGCCACGTGCACCGAGCCCGCGAACTGCGCGCCGACACCATCGTGAAACTGTTCGACAGCATCGACCTGTGGCGCAAGCCGGAACGCTTCGCGTTAATACTGCAAGCCTGCGAATCCGACGCGCACGGCCGTACCGGGCATGAGAACGATCCCTATCCGCAAACGGAGTACCTGCTGAATTGTGCGCGGGCGGCGCAGGCCGTGAATGCGGGGGAGATTGCGCGTGCCAGTGCCGACAAGAACCTGATTGCCGACAAGGTGCGTGAGGCGCGCATTGTGGCGGTGGAAGCGGTTATCAAGGGCAGATAGCCCCCGCTACTTTCGTACAGCTTGTTCCAGGACTCGTTGTCGGTTAGTGTTTGCGTGATTGCGGCGATGTCGCTTTTTCTGACGAGGTTGGGGCGTTTATGAAAACCATCTTTCAGCAAATCAGTTGGTTGGATGTTTCTTGCCAGATTAGGCGACATTCAAGCCCAGATTATCAGACGCTTTTGGTGTCTAATTTAAGTTAGGGCTCAAGACCTTGTCCGCTACTAGTTCAAGCCGCCTGGTTGAAGCTGCCATTGAGCCAATGGCGAAGCTGATGAAGGAGGCCGGCTACCGAAAAAATGGCCGTAACTTTTCGAAGACGTCGGGCACTTCCGTCGCAATTCTCAACGTGCAGTCCAGTCGATGGAATAGTGAAGACTCAGCTCGCTTCACGATCAATCTTGGTTCGTACATCCCGGCTATTTCGTCCGTCACGAACGGCGGCCACGATGCCGCTCCAAGGTCATATGAGGATTGTTCGTGGTTCATTGGAATTGGCTTCATAATGCCATCGAGAAATGACAAATGGTGGGCAGTATCTCCTGAATTCCCTACTGATGACATATCCGAGGAAGTCCTCTTCGATGTCAAAACGTTTGCGTTACCTTGGTTGGAGCGAAATTTCTCTGTGGAAGGATTGATTGAGTCTCTTCGTATTTCTGGAAATCGCGGAGCCGCTGACTTGCTGTGGAAGCTCGGGCAGCGCCATGCTGCAGTGGAATGCATCCATCTCGTTCCGCCGAACACAGCAGCACGGAAGGCTGCAATTCAGCAGTGGCTCAAGGAACACACCCTTGAGCCCTAACCCTGCGTTCGAGGCGACCTGCGCGAAAAGCCGCGCAGGCGCCTCAACTCCACGTTAGCCGTCGCAATGTCCGCGCAGAAACGACTGTCCGTCTACAGCTAAAAGGGTCACCCATTAGCCGACCTGCGCGATTCGGGGTCAGTGCGCGATTCGGGGTCAGCATCGTAATTATATTTACGCATCAACGCCGTCAAGAAACCAAAGGTGCCGGAGCGGAATTGTTTTAAACTGATGGAATCATCAGTTAACGGAAAATTTTATGCATCGCTCAATCTCATATTGCTGTTGCCTGTCATTTCTTTTCCTTCTTGCCGCATGCAGTAGTAATGCGCCGGTGCAGAAGGCGAGCCCGCAGGGCTTCAGGTCGCTATCTATCGAGGATGAATTCAATTGCAGGATTGAAGGGCTGGTATTCAGGGAGTTCGGCGTGCAGCGGGATCAGGGTCAGAAATCGCGTTCTGTTGCGATTGCATCTGTTCGAAAGACGATCACCGGGTTGGCCCATAGCCAGCGCGAGCAGACTGCGGCAAACCTTGCCTTGGACCATTCCGAGTCAATAGCCGATCTGGCCTATCTGTTCAAGGAACTCAGGCCTGACACGCTTGTTTACTACGGGTCAAATATATGCCAAATGTATGTGGCTGGGGATCGAGATCAGCAGAATCCCGTAACGCTTGCCAAACTCTCCCTGGCTTGCCAAACCAAGTATTTCTTGCCGTTGGACAAGCGCCAACTGGACACATGCATTGCGACGGAAGCAATCCGGCTGGTTCACAAACCGCAATAGAATGGATACCCACAAGAGGCACGGAATGAAGCCAATCTAATGGGCCAGTTTCGCAATTGACTGGTGGCTGTTGCATCTCGCTGCAAATATTGAAATTGTTCTCAACAATTTTTTCTTAATATGAATAGTGACTGGACAGGCCTTGAGCTGATGCTTAACTCGCGGAATACAGATTAGCTGGTTTGTAAACGATGAACGGCATGATCTGCAAGTTCGGCATTGATCTCATGTCCTGTTGATGCTGCCGTATCTATAGTGATATCGCCATTCAACTCAGTAATTCTTTTGAAGGCAGCTTGAGCATATCCGACAGAAATAACCGGATCATTCTCGCCGTGAAGAATATGTAATTTTGTATGTTCAGGTGCTTTTTCCGGGAGCGTTGAAAAACGACCGGAAAATGCCAGAACCCTTCCTGCGCATCCGTCATGTGCAATGCTGAATTCCAGCGCCATGATGGCCCCTTGGGAAAAACCGATTAGCGTTGTGTCTGCGTGCGAAACATGGAAACGTTCCTGCGCGTGTTTTACCAGGGCATGCAGGGTAGGCATGGCTTCGGCGACACGCGTTATGCGATTCTCTTCGCTCACTTCCTTGATGGAAAACCATTGCCGGCCGCTTCCTCCACCATCGAATGGAAATGTACCCTGCGGCAATAGAAACGCGGCATTGGGAAAGGCGAGTTTCAGTATATTTGCCAATGGCAGCAGGTTGGAGGGATTGGCGCCTACGCCGTGCAACAGAATGTAGAGCGTCGTTGCGGGTACAGTTTCGGGTATCAACTCGATACCTGTGAAGTTTTTTTCTGTCATGAAATTTTTCCTGAAAGCCAGTGATTCTAATTAGCCCGGCCTCCCCACAGGTAAGCATCCATAGCAAGACTACCGTAGGCAAAGCTGGGGCGATAGCGCAGCGGCTCATCGCCATTTGCCGCGCCCAAGGCGACGAACAGCGGCAGGAAATGCTCTTCGGTCGGATGGGACTCTGCACCGAAGGGCGCGGAGCGATAATCCAGTAATGCAGGAATATCCCGTGTGCCAACATGATCGGCAACCCAATCGGTAAATTGCTGTGCCTTGGGCAAAGGTGTTTTGTTCGCATCGGCATGCCAATCCAGCCAGCCAAAGTTATGCGTGATTGCACCCGAAGCAATGATCAGTACGCCTTCCTCGCGCAAGGGGGAGAGTGCGTGTCCCAATTTGACAAGTTCAGCAGCGCTGGCATTGTGCGGCAGCGACAGTTGTGTCACGGGAATATTGGCCTGTGGATACATGGCCGCCAAGGGTACCCACGCGCCATGATCCAGCCCGCGGTCGGGGTGTTGGCCTGCCGCAATACCGGCCGCTGAGAGCAACGCCAGAACGCGCCTGGCCAGCGCCGGTGCGCCCGGCGCAGGGTAATGCATACGGTAAAGCTCTGGCGAGAACCCGCTGAAATCGTGAATAGTGTCGGGCGCTTCGGACAGGCTGACTGTCGGCTGTTGCGTTTCCCAATGCGCCGACACCACAAGAATCGAAGTCGGTGCGGCAACCTGCTGACCGATCTGGCGCCAGCATTCCACGGTGTCCGCCGATTTCAACAAGGCATCCGGGGCACCGTGAGATACGAAAATAACAGGCAGACGGTCAGTCATTTCAGGCTCCAATCAGGAATTAGTCAGGCAAATAGAGGGGGGATTTGCAAATGATTTTACTCGCACGCTTATAGCTTCAGTGCGCTAAGCAAAAAGATTTGTAGCTTCTCTCCATGTTTGCAGCTTCTCTGCATAACGCATCCCCGCATGCGCCGGGCTGGTGGAGGGCAAGCGTTGGCAGATTAGCGGCGGCAGTAGCTGTTTATCCAGCACGAATTTGTTGAAGCTTTGCTCGGCCTTGGCGCCGTTGAAGAATGCATGGGTGATGCGCGGGTGATTTCTGAAGAAGGTTGTGAAATCGTTGGGGGTTTCGTTTTGAATGTCCGTGTCCAGACTGCCTTTGCGCTCGCAGGTCTTGAGCACGTCCCATAACGCGATATGTGCTGTGGTCAGTTTGTGCAGGCGTTCTTCGTAAGGCAGGAGCTGATGCGCACCGACGAGTTCGCCCATGATTTTCCAGAAGGCGTTTTGCGGATGGGCGTAGTACTGGTTTTGTTTGAGCGATTCTTTGCCGGGCATGCTGCCCAGGATCAGCAGCGTTGCATCGGCATTTGCAACCGGCGGGAAACTACGGATGCGTGGCATGCGTCAGGAAATCTACAGCATTCGCGACAGGTCGCCGCGCAGAAACCCAGCCAGCGGCTGATCCAGTTCCATACCGAATGCAATCACCTTGAACAACTCGCCCATTTCTGCCGGGCTGGTGAGTTTTTGCAGTTGTGCGGATAGCGGGGCATAAGCCTTGGCGTTATCCGGCGAAACCTCGCCGAGAAAATCCGTCATACCGTTGTTGAACAGGAAATTGGCCTGCGAGGTATAGCCGAGAAAGTGCGCGCCGTTGTCGATGGCGGCTTCCGCCACGGCGCTGAAATCCACATGCGCGGTGATGTCCTGCAGGCCCGGTAGATAGAAGGGGTCGTCATGCGAGTGGTGGCGGTAGTGGCACATCAGCGTGCCGTGCGAGCGCTGCGGATGGTAATACTCGCTTGCGCCGAAGCCGTAATCGATGAACAGCAGCGCGCCTTTGTCCATGCGTTCGCACAGACTGGCAACCAGACCGCGCGCGGTGAGCGACACTTCGCTCAGGTAATCGTTGGGTACCCTGACATTTTTGACGGCTTCCAGCAGCGCCGGAGTTTCCAGTTGCTTGTCCTGCCAGATGAAGCGGTGATCCTTGTTCGATACGCCGACTTCCTGAATTTTGCCTTTGGTCCAATGCAGCAAATGCACGGGCAGCGCATCCAGCACTTCGTTGCCGATGACCGCGCCGGAAATGTTCTCCGGCAGCGCGTCCAGCCACTGCACTCGGTTGGCAAGGTGAGGCAGTTTGGCGCTGATCAGGGCCTGCTGGCGTGCGCGCAGGTCGGCGCTCACTTCGAGGATGGAATAGCTTTTCGGCAGTTCATCCAGACGTTCCAACTCGGCCAGGATGTCCAGCGCCAGTTTGCCGCTGCCCGCGCCGAGCTCAAGGATGTGTGGCGCGCTGGCCTGCATGACTTCGACCAGTTGCCGTGCCATGGTGCGGCCGAACAGGGATGAAAGCTCCGGTGCGGTAATGAAGTCGCCTTCCTCGCCGAATTTGTGCGCTCCTGCGGTGTAGTAGCCCAGGCCGGGCGCGTACAACGCCAGTTCCATGAAACGCGAGAAGGGTATCCAGCCGCCCTGCTTGGAGATGTCCAGGCGTATGAGTTCACACAGCTTGGCGCTGTGGACGAGTGCATCCGGGCTTGGTGCGGGCAGGGTAATGGACATGGTCAGGTATAATCCTAAAAGTGTGCTGAGTTTAGTGGGGAATTCGATGCAAGGCAAAACGGTATTGGTGACAGGGGGAGCAAAGCGCGTCGGCGCGGCGATTGTGCGCCTTCTGCACGCCTCTGGCGCCAATGTGGCCATTCACTGCCGCGGCTCGTTGTATGACGCAATGGCCTTGCGTGCCGAGTTGAACGAAAAGCGCGAAAATTCGGCGTTTGTTGTTCAGGCCGACCTGCTGGAAACCGCCACCTTGCCGCGCATGGTCGAAGACACGGTGCAGCAATTCGGCCATCTGGATGCTGTGGTGAACAATGCCTCCAGTTTCTATCCCACGCCACTGGATAAAGTGACCGAGCAGCAATGGAACGATTTGCTGGGTACCAACATGAAAGCGCCGCTGTTCCTGGCGCAGGCGGCTGCGCCGGAATTGCGTCGCAGGCACGGCTGCATCGTTAACATCGTCGATATTCATGCCGATTTCCCCATGCATGGACACCTGCTTTACAACGTCGCCAAGTCCGGACTGGCAGCGCTCACGCGGGCTCTGGCGCAGGAGCTGGCGCCGCAGATACGTGTCAACGGCGTCTCGCCCGGCGCCAACCTCTGGCCGGAAAACGAAGCCTGGCAGGACGAAGAACAGCGCCGCAAGATCATCGCGCATACCCTGCTCAAACGCGAAGGCGAACCGGACGATATTGCGAAGACTGTAAAATTCTTGATTGCCGATGCACCTTACATTACCGGGCAGGTGATTGCTGTGGACGGCGGACGCTCCATCAATCTCTGAATATATGAACGACCTCACCCAACCCATCCATTTCGAACACCACTCCACCAACTTCAACCGCCTCAAGGGCCGGTTGGAGAGCTCAGTGGGCAAGGCCATTGGTGACTTCAACATGATCGAAGAGGGCGACACCGTGATGGTGTGCCTCTCCGGCGGCAAGGATTCCTACACGCTGCTCGACATTCTGCTCACACTGAGAAAGCGCGCGCCTATCGACTTCAGGATCGTGGCAATGAACCTCGACCAGAAGCAGCCGGGCTTCCCCGCCGATGTGTTGCCGAATTATCTGAAGAAACTCGGCGTGGATTTCCACATCGAGACGCAGGACACCTACTCCATCGTCAAGGCCAAGATCCCCGAAGGCAAGACCACCTGCTCGCTGTGTTCGCGTTTGCGCCGCGGCATCATCTACAAAGTGGCGGGCGACCTGGGTGCGAACAAGATCGCGCTGGGACACCACCGCGAGGATATGGTGGAGACGCTGTTTTTGAATATGTTCTTCGGCGGCAAGCTCAAGGCCATGCCGCCCAAGCTGGTCACCGACAAAGGCGACCACATCGTCATTCGTCCGCTGGCCTATTGCGCCGAGAAAGACATTGCCCGCTATGCGCGCGGCATGGACTTCCCCATCATCCCGTGCAACCTGTGCGGTTCGCAGGAGAACCTGCAACGCCAGAACATCAAGGAAATGCTCACACAGTGGGAAAAGGAGTATCCGGGGCGCAGCCAGACCATCTTTACCGCAATGCAGAACGTCAAGCCGTCACACTTGCTTGACGGCAGTTTGTTCGACTTCAAGAATATGCAGCTGGGAGCAGCTGTGGATGAAGGGGATGTGGCGTTCGATTAGCCGTTTTTGTTGACCATTAATTGTCGTACTTTAATCAGGGAGGAGAATAAAAATGAGATTGGAAACAATAGCAGTACACGGTGGTTATAGCCCGGATCCGACAACCAAGGCAGTGGCGGTACCCATCTACCAGACCACCTCCTATGCGTTCGATAATACGCAACATGGCGCGGACCTGTTCGACCTGAAGGTGGCGGGGAATATTTACACGCGCATCATGAATCCCACTACCGATGTGCTGGAAAAGCGCGTCGCCGAACTTGAAGGTGGAGTCGCTGCACTGGCACTGGCTTCCGGTATGGCTGCTATCACTGCCGCCATTCAGACCATCGCCGAGGCCGGCGACAACATCATTTCAGCCGCCACACTGTACGGCGGAACCTACAATCTGTTTGCGCATACCCTGCCGCAATACGGCATCGAAGTGCGCTTCGCCGACTATCGCGATCCCGCAGCCTTTGAAAAGCTGATCGACGCCAGGACAAAGGCGATCTATTGCGAATCGGTTGGCAACCCGCTCGGCAATGTCACCGACTTCGAGAAGCTGGCTGAAGTCGCCCACAAGCACGGTGTTCCGCTGATCGTGGATAACACGGTGCCTTCACCTTTCCTGTGCCACCCGTTCGAACACGGCGCCGACATTGTTGTGCATGCGCTCACCAAATATCTCGGCGGCCACGGCAACAGCATCGGCGGCGCGATCGTGGATTCGGGCAAGTTCCCCTGGGCTGAGCACAAGCAGAAGTTCAAGCGCCTGAACGAGCCGGATGTTTCCTATCACGGCGTGGTCTACACCGAAGCGCTGGGCGCTGCGGCTTACATTGGACGTGCGCGAGTGGTGCCGCTACGCAACATGGGCGCCGCCATCTCTCCGTTCAATTCGTTCCTGATCCTGCAAGGCATCGAGACGCTGGCGCTGCGCATGGAACGCATCTGTGACAATTCGCTCAAGGTGGCGCAATTCCTCAAGAATCATCCGAAGGCAAGCTGGGTGAACTATGCCGGATTGCCCGACCACAAGGACAAGCCGCTGGTGGACAAATACATGGGTGGGCGCGCTTCCGGCATCCTGACGTTTGGTGTCAAGGGCGGCATGGCGGGCGGTGCGCGTTTCCAGGACGCGCTGAAACTCGTCACTCGTCTGGTCAATATCGGCGATACAAAATCGCTGGCCTGCCATCCGGCTTCGACCACCCATCGCCAGCTTTCGCCTGAAGAGATGGCCAAGGCGGGCGTGAGCGAGGATATGGTGCGGCTGTCCATCGGCATCGAGCACATCGACGACTTGCTCGCTGATCTCGGGCAGGCGCTGGACGCGGTTTAATCCGGCGGTTGTGAATGAAGAGAGGGCATGCGATGCATGCCCTCTTTGTTTTTATACAGCGATCTTGAAAATCACTTTGCGCACCTGCCCCTTGCTTACCAACGGTGCATGCGCATCTTCCGGAAAGAAAATGCAGAAATGATCGGGCGGCACCGCGATCCACGACGCAGGTGCATCGTGGAAGAAGCGGATGTCCTTCTCCATGCTGTGTTCACTCACCGGATTGTGGCAATCCGCCAGCGGCTTCCAGCCCATCTCGTCAATGCCATCCAGTACCAGCTGGATGTCGATATAGCGGCGGTGAGCCTCCAGCCGTGCATTCTCGCGCGGTTTGCCTGCGACGTTTTCCACGATCGCGATCAGGTTCTCGCCGTCAATGTGGTAGCGCCCCGGTGCGATGGCGAACAGGTCGGTGTTGCGGATGTAATCAAACGCACGCTGGAACAGCGGGTGCAGGGCGGAGTAGCGGTCGGATTGGGAGAGTGAGGAAAAGATCATGGTTGGGCTCAGTTGTCGGTAGATCGGATAGTCATTATTCCCTTGTACAAGCGCACGTCCATTCGGTTCAGGAAGGACATGCCCAGCAGCATGTCTTCGCCAAGGTCATTGACGATGGTAGCAGCAACGTCGTTTGCTTCAATGCCGCCCAATTTTACGCTTTTCAGGCGGGTCATATAACCGACGGTCTCGCCGTTTGCGGTTTGGGTACGGGTGGCGGCAATGCTTTGGATGCCCAGCTGTTCGGCAAATTTTCTGGAAATGGACACGTCCGTTGCGCCGGTATCAACCAGTACGGTGGTTTTGACGCCGTTGATAAAAGCCTCGGCGCGATAGTGTCCGCTCAGATCCCGTTCGAGCCTGACTTCGGCGCCGCTGTTGCTTAATTTGTCGGCGGTGTTCGGGTGTTCTTTCGAATCGAAAAAGTAAAACAGGGCACCTGCCAGCAACAGCCAGATAAAAGAGATGCCTATAGTTTTGAAATTCATGTTGTTCTGAGAACCCAGGCTAAATCAACCTCATTACCGTCCTTGGCCAGCGCTCTCTTTTCGGAGTCTGCATGTGCTGGCTATTGCGATAGTAACGCATCTCCAACCTAAATTTTCAGTTGCGGAGGCACTCGTTTGTGGCGAAGTCCGATCCGGGCAATACAGATTATTTCCGCTCCGGGAGCATGCGAGTCAGGGTGTTATCGCGCTTGATGTAGTGGTGATACAAGCCGGCCACGGCATGCAAGCCAATCAGGAAATAGCCCGTGTTGCCCACGGCCTCGTGAACTTCCTTGATTTGCGAAGCGAGATCCTTGTTTTCAGCGATCAGCGCCGGAAGTTGCAGACCGAAGAACGGGATCGGTTTTCCGGCGGCGCTGAGCAGCAGCCAGCCTGTCAATGGCATGCCTATCATTAGCATATAAAGCGCCAGATGCAGCAGCTTGGCGGATACTTCCTGCATATGCGGAATCGCAGGTTTGATAAGCGGGATGGGGCCGGAGAAACGGGCTGCCAGTCGCAGCCAGACAAATACAAAAACCAGAATACCGAGCATGAAGTGCCAGGTCATTAACGCCTGGCGCAGATCACTACCCTTGGGGTACAGCTCATGCAAATTGACGCTGGCATACACCCCAATGAACACTATTAGCATGAACCAGTGGATGCCGATGGAAAGCGAACCGTAGCGGATCGCAGAGTTTCTGAAGTTCATTGCAAATCTC
>CAYOJU010000029.1:0-26710 GCA_964404355.1 uncultured Sideroxydans sp.
ATCAGGTCGCATCGCTGTTGCTGAAGCCGGGCGCAGCGCGTGACCGTCTGACTGCGGGTATGTATATTCCGAAGGTGCATCGCAAACATGATGCACCTTTCCCTCACCTCAATCCTCTCCCGCAAGCGGGCGAGGAAGCGAACGAATCGCTGCGCGAGTCTTTCATTTACGACGAGAAAGAGGCAGTCGGCGCACTGGAAGCCGCACTTGTCAGCACGCTGGCGTGCGAACCGTTGCAGGCCGGACTTGGAAAAGCTTACAAGGAAGGCAAGCTCAGGATGCATGATGAATTGCGGCAAATCGCCGAAGCGCGCGGACTGGGACTTGTCGATGCCGAGCAGGCGCTGCAGTTGCAGCGCGATTATGCCTTGCGCCGCAAAGTCATCATGGTGGATGATTTCGCGTCGGAAGAGTTGCAGGCGGGACGCTGAGTAGCGTTGTTTTTTCGCAACGGAGGATAAAGCGATGGGCACTCTGCATAACAAGACAGTCTTTATAACGGGTTCTTCCCGCGGTATCGGCCGCGAAATCGCCTTGCGCTGCGCGCGCGATGGCGCCAACGTGGTCATTACCGGCAAGACGGTGGAACCGCATTCCAAACTACCGGGAACGATCCACAGTGTGGCGGCAGAGGTGATCGCTGCCGGAGGCCAGGCACTGGCGATTCAGCTGGATGTGCGCGACGAGCAGGCTATCCATGATGCTGTCGAACAGGCCGCCGCGCATTTTGGCGGCATTGATGTGCTGGTGAACAACGCCAGCGCGATCAGCCTGACGCCCACCCTGCAGACGCCCGCCAAGCGGCTCGACCTGATGTGGGACGTGAACATGCGTGCGACTTTCCTCGCTTCGCAAGCTTGTATTCCCCATCTCAAAAAGGCAGCCAATCCGCATATCCTTACCCTGTCGCCGCCGCTGAACTTGGAGGCCAAGTGGTTTGCGCCGCATGTGGCCTATACGATGTCCAAGTTCGGCATGAGCATGTGCATGCTGGGCATGGCGCATGAGTTCGCTGACGACGGCATTGCCTGCAATTGCCTGTGGCCGAAAACGACCATTGCCACTTCGGCCATCGAATTCAATTTCCCTGAAGCCGTCCTGCGTGCTTCGCGCAAGCCGGCCATCGTGGCCGACGCGGCACATGCCATTCTGCTGCGCGACAGCAAGACTTTCAGCGGGCTTTTCTTTATCGACGAGGAAGTGCTGCGCGGATCCGGCGTGAAAGACTTTGAGCAATATGCGGTCAGCCCGGGGCATCCGCTGTATATCGATCTGTTTGTGTGGCAACCATAATAATATCCGAGGAGAGAAGTAATGGAGGCAGTACAGAATGACGATGTGATTTCGCCACAGGACGCCGTGACTCTGCACGGTCTGTTCCTGGAGAGGGCGCGGCGCACACCGGACAAGATCGCCTACAGTTATTTCGACACCCGCCAATCGGTGTGGGTCGATCTGAGCTGGGATCAGATGCGCGAGCATGTAGCCCGCTGGCAGTTTGCATTGGCCAAGGAAGGACTGGTCAAGGGCGACCGCGTGGCGATCATGTTGCGCAACTGTCCGCAGTGGGTGATGTTCGATCAGGCGGCGATGTCGCTGGGGCTGGTCGTGGTGCCGCTTTACACGGTGGATCGCGCGGAGAATATCGCCTATATCGTCAACGATGCACAAGTGAAAGTGATGCTGTTCGAGACTGCCGCGCAATGGCAGGAGCTGAGCGGTGTGGTCGGGCAAATGGGCTGTGTGCAGCGCTTCGTTGCATTGGATGACTTCAAACACGATGAATCGAGGATCGTGTCGGCGGCGAGATACTTGCACGAATACCTGGTGGAACTGCAGCCCGCCGTACCCTGCGAAACAAGTGAGCTGGCCAGTATCATCTATACCTCGGGCACCACCGGAAAACCGAAAGGCGTGATGCTGAGCCACCTCAACATGCTCAGCAACATCTACGACGGCATGGCCACGTTTGCGATACTCAAGGACGATCTGCTGCTTTCTTTCCTGCCGCTGTCGCACACCTTCGAGCGCACCTGCGGCTATTACATGCAGGTGATGACGGGGGCTCGGGTCGCCTATGCGCGTTCCATTCCGCTGCTGGCGGAAGATATGCTGACCATACGCCCGACCCTGCTGATCTCGGTGCCGCGTATTTATGAGCGTATCCACGCTGCGGTCCACGCCAAGCTGCGGGAAGGTTCGCCGCTCAAACATATGTTGTTCAACCTTGCGGTTCACGTCGGCTGGGATCGCTTTCAGCACCAGCAGGGACGCGGAAGATGGAAGTTTTCGTTCCTGCTGTGGCCGCTGCTGCAAAAGCTGGTGGCACAAAAGATACTGGACCGGATGGGCGGACGCTTGCGCACTGCCGTCACCAGCGGTGCGGCACTCGCCCCCGAGATTTCGCACATGTTTGTCGGTCTGGGACTTCCTGTGGTGCAGGGCTACGGCATGACCGAGACCAGCCCCATCGTGGCGGGCAACAGGCTGGACCACAATTTTCCCGACAGTGTGGGGCAGCCGATACGCGGTGTGCAGGTGAGAATTGGCGAACAGAGTGCGTTGCTGGTGAAGGGGCCCAACGTGATGATGGGTTACTGGAAGAATCCCGAAGCGACCAGCGCCATGATCGATGCCAACGGTTGGCTGAACACCGGCGACACCGCGCACATCAGCGAGACGGGTCATATCTATATTACCGGCCGCCTGAAAGAGATCATCGTGCTGTCCAACGGCGAGAAGATGCCGCCGGGCGACATGGAAGCCGCGATCATGCATGACCCGCTGATCGACCAGGTAATGATCTTCGGCGAGGGTAAGCCGTACCTGGTTGCGCTGGCCGTGCTGAATCCGGAGGAATGGATTCAGATCGCAGCGAAAGTCGGCGTGCGTCATGACATGCCGGAATCACTGACCGACAGCAATGTGGAAGCCAAGGTGCAGCGGCGCATTGCGCGCAATATCAGCAGTTTCCCCGGCTATGCCAAAGTGCATCGCGTGTTGCTGCTGCAGGAACCGTGGACCATAGAGAACGGCATGCTCACGCCGACGCTGAAACTCAAGCGCACCACGGTTGCCAAACAATTTGCCAAACAGATCGAAGAACTTTACCAGGGACACTGAGATGCACGAAGAACACTTATCTACTACTTTGCCGCAACGCGAACCGACCTTGCGACTGGCTGCGATGCCGTCGGATGCCAACTACACAGGCGACATCTTCGGGGGCTGGTTGATGGGGCAGGTGGATATCGCCGGCAGTATCCCGGCCGTGAATCGTGCCAAAGGCCGGGTTGCAACGGTTGCAGTAAATTCCTTTGTATTCAGGCAGCCGATCTTCATTGGCGATCTGGTGAGCTTTTACACCCATATCGTGAAGGTGGGGACAACCTCGATCACGGTCGATGTCGAAGTCTATGTTCAGCGCAATCCGGCCAACCCGACTTGTGTGAAAGTGACCGAAGCGACACTGACTTATGTTGCCGTGGGCGAAGACCGCAAGCCACGCCCGTTGCCGCCGGAAAATACATAAACATATAGCTCCCTTCTCCCGCTTGCGGGAGAGGGGCTTTGAAGTTGGTAGATTGAGTTTTCACTGTGGCTAAATATGTGAGGTTTTTATGAGTACATTACAAATCCGCAAAGTCGCAGTCCTCGGCGCCGGCGTCATGGGCGCGCAAATCGCGGCACATCTGGTCAATGCCAATGTTGAAACGCTGCTGTTCGAGCTTCCCGCGAAAGAAGGCGATCCCAACGGCAACGTGAGCAAGGCGCTGGATGGCCTCAAGAAGCTCGATCCCGCGCCCATCTCCAGTCCTTCCAGAATCACCTATATCCAGCCGGCCAACTACGAACAGCATCTTGAATTGCTGCGCGGCTGCGACCTCATCATCGAGGCCATCGCCGAACGTATCGACTGGAAGTCCGACCTGTACCGCAAGGTGGCACCGTTCGTGAACGCGAATGCCATCTTCGCAACCAACACTTCCGGACTGTCGATCAATACGCTGGCCGAAGCTTTCCCCGAACAACTGCGCCACCGTTTTTGCGGAGTCCACTTTTTCAACCCGCCGCGCTACATGCATCTGGTTGAGCTGATTCCGTGCAAGGGCACCGAAGCATCGCTGCTTGATCATCTGGAAGCGTTTCTGGTTTCCACGCTGGGCAAGGGCGTGGTACGTGCCAAGGACACCCCCAACTTTATCGCCAACCGCATCGGTGTATTCTCCATGTTGGCCACCAAGCATCACGCAGAGGCGTTCAATCTCGGCTTCGACATGGTGGATGCGCTGACCGGTCGTTACCTGGGCCGCCCCAAGAGTGCGACCTTCCGCACGCTGGACGTGGTCGGCCTCGACGTGTTTGCGCATGTGGTCAACACCATGCGCGAAAATCTTACCGAAGATCCGTGGCACAAACATTTTGAATTGCCCGGCTGGTTCCAGTATCTGGTGGATCAGGGTGCGCTGGGACAGAAAACCAAAAAAGGTATCTACCAGAAGATTGGCAAGGAGATCCATGTACTGGACTTGCACACGCGCGAGTACCGCCTGTCCGATGCCAAGGTGGACGACGGCGTGAAAGACATTTTGCGCGAACGCGACTGGTCAAAGAAGCTGGCCGGACTGCGCGCCAACCCGCATCCGCAGGCGCAGTTCCTGTGGGCCGTGTTCCGCGACGGGTTCCATTACTGCGCCCTGCATCTGGGCACCATCGCCAACAACGCGCGTGATCTGGATTTCGCCGTGCGCTGGGGTTTCGGCTGGGATACTGGCCCGTTCGAAATCTGGCAGGCCGCGGGCTGGCAGCAAGTGGCAAGCTGGATTGCTGCCGACATTGCCGCGGGCAAGGCCATGGCGAACACGCCGCTGCCCTCGTGGGTCACCGATCCCGCACGTATCGGTGTGCACAGCATGCAGGGTTCCTATTCCGCAGCCAGCGGCACTTACCAGCCGCGCTCCGCGTTGCCTGACTACCAACGCCAGTTGTTCCCGGATGCGCTTATCGGAGAAACCCGCCACTACGGCGAGACCGTGTTCGAGACTGACGAGGTGCGCCTGTGGCACACGGGCGACAACATTGCCATCCTGAGTTTCAAGAGCAAGATGCATACGATCAGCAACGAAGTGCTGGACGGTGTGCTGCGTGCAGTGGATGAAGCCGAGGCGCATTTCGGCGCGCTCATCCTGTGGCAGACCGAGCCGCCGTTCTCAGTCGGGGCCAACCTGCTGCAAATGATGCAGGGCCTGCAGGAGACGCCCGAGGCGGGCATGTTCGGCAAGCTCAAGGGCGCAGTGAACCGCGTCAAATTTACCGCTGCGGGCGGCGGCAGTATGGGCGACCTGTTCAATGCTGCCACCGGCAACGTGCCCAAGGTGGAAGCCGGGATCGCCAAATTCCAGCAAACCTCGATGCGCCTCAAATATGCGCAAGTGCCTACTATCGCCGCCGTGGATGGCCTGGCGTTGGGCGGCGGCTGCGAATTTTCGATCCACTGCTCGCGCATCGTTGCCACGCTGGAAAGCTACATCGGTCTGGTTGAAGTCGGCGTCGGCCTGTTGCCTGCGGGCGGCGGCTGCAAGGAAATGGTGCAGCGTGCGGCGGCCGAAGCACAGCGTTTTGCCAATGACAGCCGCGTCGACATCTTCCCCTTCGTGCGCCGTTACTTCCAGAACATCGCCATGGGCGAAGTCGCCAAGAGTGCCGAACTGGCGCGCGAGATGGGCTACCTCAGGCCGTCCGACCGCATCGTGCTGAACCGCTTCGAACTGCTGCACATTGCCAAGGAAGAAGCCAAAGCGCTCAACGCCACTGCCTACCGTCCTCCGCTGCACCAGCGCCAGATCGCCGTCGCCGGCCGTACCGGCATCGCCACCCTCAAGGCCGCCATGCTCAACATGCGCGAAGGCGGCTTTATCTCGGATCACGATTTCAACATTGGCTGCCGTGTCGCAGAGACGCTATGCGGTGGTGATGTGGAAGCGGGCAGCATGGTGGATGAAGATTGGCTGCTTGATCTGGAGCGGAAGAACTTCATGGAACTGCTGGCAACCGAGAAGACGCAGGCGCGGATCGAGCATATGTTGAAAAACGGCAAACCTCTGCGCAACTAGGTAAACAGTGAAGGGGTAATACACATGGCTTTGCAGCCTTACAAGGGCAGTTGCCACTGCGGCGCGATCCAGTTCTCGTTTGAGGCCGAGCCTTTCATACATGGCGTGCGCTGCAACTGCTCGTTCTGTTCAAAAAGGGGAACCATGATTCATCTCGTGCCGGGGGCGCAGTTTCATATCGAAGCAAAAGAGGGTGCGCTAGGCCTCTACCAATGGGGCAAAAAAGAGGCGAAGCACTATTTCTGCCGGACCTGTGGTATTCACCCTTTCAGCGAAACGACCAGACGGCCGGGGCAATATGTTGTGAACCTCGGTTGCGTGGAAGGGCTGGATACCTTTGCGCTGGAAGTGACGGTATTTGATGGCAAGAATCTGCTTTGAGCGCAGGATATAAAGGTCGGCATTCCGATCTAAAGAATCAGCAGCAAAATATTTGGAGGGAAATGCCATGAGCAAACAAATCCAGGAAGCCTACATCGTTGCCGCCACACGCACGCCGGTCGGCAAGGCGCCCCGCGGGATGTTTCGCAACACCCGTCCTGACGATCTGCTGGCGCATGTGCTGAAGAGCGTGCTGGCGCAGGCGCCTTCGCTCGATCCGGCCAGTATCGGCGATGTGATTGTCGGTTGTGCGATGCCCGAAGCCGAACAGGGCATGAATGTGGCGCGCATTGCGCTGTTGCTGGCGGGCATTCCGAACACGGTGCCGGGGATGACGGTGAATCGTTTCTGTTCTTCCGGTGTGCAGGCGGTGGCGCTGGCAGCGGATCGCATCCGTCTCGGTGAGGCCGAGGTAATGCTGGCGGCGGGCGTCGAGAGCATGAGCATGGTGCCGATGATGGGCAACAAGATCGCCTTCAACCCGGCCATCTTCGAGCGGAACGAGCATTTGGGTATTGCTTACGGCATGGGGTTGACGGCGGAGAAGGTGGCGGAACGCTGGAAGGTGACACGCGAGGCGCAGGATGCGTTTGCCTTGCAGAGCCATCTGCGCGCCATTGCCGCGATCAATAATGGCGAATTCAAGGATGAGATCACGCCGTATCACATTACCGATCATGTGCCGGATATGCATACCCGTGAAGTGAAGGTGAAAGCGCGCGATGTGTCGCAGGATGAAGGTCCGCGTGCGGATACTTCGCTTGAGGCGCTGGGCAAGCTCAAGACGGTGTTTGCGCAAAAAGGTTCGGTGACGGCAGGTAACAGTTCGCAGATGTCGGACGGCGCAGGTGCGGTGTTGTTGTGTTCAGAGTCGGCATTGAAACGTTACAATCTCACCCCCATCGGCAAGTTCCTCGGTTTCAGTGTGGCGGGTGTGCCGCCGGAGATCATGGGCATAGGCCCGAAGGAGGCGATTCCGCGCGTGTTGAAGCAGGTGGGGCTGGGTCTGAAGGATATCGGCTGGATTGAGCTTAACGAAGCGTTTGCCGCGCAATCGCTGGCGGTGATCGGCGATCTTGGTCTCGACCCGGACAAGGTCAATCCGCTGGGCGGCGCGATTGCGCTGGGCCACCCGCTCGGCGCGACGGGTGCGATACGCACGGCGACCTTGATGCACGGCTTGCGCCGACGCAAACAGAAGTACGGTATGGTGACGATGTGTATTGGTACCGGGATGGGAGCAGCAGGGGTGTTTGAGTCTTTATAAAAACGAAAGGGAAGGATGAGAATGAAAAGAGCAATATTGATGATTTGCGGTGCCTTGCTGAGCTGGAACGTGAACGCACTGGAACTTGCCGGCATACCTGTAGCCAAGACGGCGCAAGTGGGGAATGTGAGTCTGGTGTTGAATGGCGGCGGCATACGCAGCAAGAACATGTTTGATATCTATACCTGCGCGCTGTACCTGCCGCAAAAACAGACCTCGGCAGAAGCCATTATTGCGGACGGACATGAGCGCCGCGTAAAGTTGCACTTCGTGTACCCATTGAGCAGCGCAAGGTTGTTGAAAGCCTTCAACGAGGCGATTGAGGAGAATTATTCTCCTGCCGAGTTGGCTGCGCTTGCAGCACAACTCAAACAAATGGATCAGCTGTTCGAAACCGTAGATCATGTGAAGGTGGACGATGTCATTGCCATCGACTATCTGCCGACCATTGGCACCCAGATCAGCCTGAACGGAAGACTGCTCGGCACCATTCCCGGAGTCGAGTTTAACCGTGCCTTGCTCAAGATATGGCTGGGTGACGCACCGGTTCAGGCCGATCTGAAGAAAGCGATGCTGGGTGGCTGATCCGGTTACACCTGAACAGGCAAAAGAGCATTTCGATGTGGACCATGCGTTCATCGCTCACCTGAACGGGGAATGCCTGGACTGGGCTGCGCTGGACAGCAGTGCGCTGCAAGGCGCGCTGCGGGCGCAGGGGCCGACATGGTACGGTCTGGTGCAGGAGCGCTGTCCGCACCTTTTTGCTGCGGCGCCGGTATTCATCAGCGAGCTACAGTTGCAGCAGATGCGTGCGGTGATCGCGGCGGTGGAAGAGGTGGTAGGCGCGCCCGAGCCGCATACGGCGCTGGGCGTGTTCTATGGTTACGATTTTCACCTTAACGAGCAGGGCACGCACCTCATCGAGGTCAATACCAATGCGGGCGGCGGTTTCCTGAATGCGCTGCTGGTCGACAGTCAGCGTGAATCCAATTTGTATGGCGTGCCGGTGGCGAAAGATAACCTCGAACAAGCGTTTGTCGAGATGTTCCGCGACGAATGGCGCCAGGAACATGGAGATGCACCACTCAAGTGCATCGCAATCGTGGATGAACATCCCGAGTCGCAATATCTTCTTCCCGAATTTCAATTGGCTAAAGCGACGCTGGAACGTGCCGGTATTGCTGCGCATATCGCCGATCCTGCGGAGCTGGAAGCGCGCGCAGACGGCCTGTATTGCAGCGGCGCACGTGTAGAGCTGATCTACAACCGCCTGACCGATTTTGATTTGCAGCAGTACCCACACCTTCGTTCAGCCTGGGAAAAGCAGCAGGTGGTGCTGACGCCCAATCCGGAGCATTACCGACGCTACGCGGATAAACGCAAACTGGTATTGTTTTCGGATGCGGAACAACTGCGCACCCAAGGTATCTCGCAAGCCAGTATCCATGCGCTTATTCAGGGTATTCCGCAAACGAGGCTGGTTTGTGCCGAAGACGCCGAACAATGGTGGGCGGAGCGCAAGCAATGGTTCTTCAAGCCGGTGAGCGGTTACGGCGGCAAAGGGGCCTATCGCGGCGAGAAGCTGACCAAGCGTGTGTTTGAGGAGATTGTGCAATCCGCGTATGTCGCGCAACGGCTTGCGGTACCGGGCGAACGCAAGGTGTGTGCGGATACAAACCCGCCCCAATCGCTCAAGTATGATGTGCGCTGCTATGTCTATGACGGCCGCATCCAGCTTGTTGCAGCACGTCTCTATCAGGGCCAGACCACCAATTTCCGTACGCCAGGTGGTGGCTTTGCACTGGTAAGATTGGTGGAATGACTAATGTTTGATCGGATGTTGACGATATAGACCAAGGTATAGGCTGTTTGGCCTATGGTACTGTTTGGCTTGGGATAGCAGAATTCCCCTCCGACAACGATGAACCCCGGCTTCAGTTCAAACTAATTGATGGACATCGCATTCATATACCGCAAGTTGTCACCGCTACGCTTTGGGGATTTAGTTTTCCCGATCGGCGAGGACAATCTTCGCGAGCGTATCGAGCAATTGAGCACGCGTGAGGCGATGTATGCTCCGCTCATCATCAGCCAGATTATCCTGCAACCGCTCTTTGTCTGGTTGTTCTGGGATTACGCTTCGCACACTTTGCTGCTGCTCTGGTGGTGTTGTTGCTATGCGTTGCATGCCCTGGAAGTTGTGAACTGGTTTCAGCACAGGAACAAGCTGGATACTGTGCAGGAGTGCCGGGACATGCACCTGCATTTTACTTTTTTCGCGCTTGCCGTCGGGTTGATGTGGGGCGCGGCGGCCATGTTGTTTTTCCCGTCCGATATCGGCTATCAGGGCCTGATGATCTGCATCATACTGGGGTTGGTCGCCGGTGCGGTCACGATGAACCCTATCCATCCGCCGTCGCTGTACGTTTATTCTTTCGGCGTGATGCTTCCGCTCATCGCACGCGTGGTTGTGGAAAACGATTTCATTCATTCGATTCTTTCCCTGATGCTGGTGGTATTCCTGATGCTTGTGCTGTTCGCGGGGCGCGGGTTGAACAGGACATTCATGCTGTCTTTAAGCCAGCGTTTCGAAAACATGGAATTGCTGGAGCAAGTGACCGCGCGGAAGGCGGACGCTGAAGAAGCCAGAAGGGAACTTGAGCAGGCCAACAATGTGCTGCGCGGCAATGAGTCGAGGCTGGAACAGAAGGTGCAGGAACGCACCGCAGAGCTCCTGCAAAGAAATCAGGAAATAGAACTCATCAAGGATACTACGATCGTTGCCTTGTCATCGTTGGCAGAGACACGCGATAACGAGACGGGAAATCACATCCGCAGGACACAGAATTACATTCGGGCGCTTGCGGTCGAGTTGAAAAAATATCCGCGCTACAGCCAATTCCTGACGGATGAGAACATTACGTTGTTGTACAAGATCGCGCCATTGCACGATGTCGGCAAGGTCGGTATCCCCGACCACATTCTGCACAAACCGGGCAAGCTGACGGAAGAAGAATTCGAAATCATGAAGACCCATGCGGCTTTGGGCGGCAATGCCATTGCTTCCGCAGTGGAAGGGTTGGATTTCTCCAGTCCTTTCATCGTCATGGCATGTCAGATCGCAATGAGTCATCACGAGAAATGGGATGGCAGCGGATATCCGGATAAACTTCGTGGAGAAGATATTCCCATCCCCGCACGCTTGATGGCATTGGCGGACGTTTACGATGCCATGTCCTGCAAGCGAGTCTACAAATCAGCAATATCCCATGATGAGGTCATGTCGGTCATTCTTGAAGGTCGCGGAAAACATTTTGACCATGATGTAGTCGATGCCTTTGTGACGATCCAGGGGCAGTTTATTGATATTGCGGAAAAATTCCGCGACTGAAGTGTGTGCAAGGATATCTATTCATCCGGATAAACTATCTAGATAGTTATCTAGATAAAGCCTACGTAATTATGCATATTGATTAGCGGCTTACCTCATTGCAGTATGACCAACGGTCGTTGGAGTTACAAATGGCCGTAAGGGGAGACGGCGATGAGTATTTCAATTTCTACGCGACATTCATTCTGGCTGAGTCTGAATGATTTTGTTTTCCACATAGACCAACAAAACCTGCGTGTACGTGCTGCGCAACTCCGCACGCGCATGACTGTGTATCCATCGCTGGTATTGAGCCAGGTTGTTCTGGAAGTCCTGTTCGTTTGGCTGTTCTGGGGACTTTCATCGCATCAATTATTGTTGTTATGGCTTGCCGTATTCTATGCGTTGCATGCGGTGGAACTTGTCGAGTGGGCATTGCATCGCAATAAATTGAGTACACTGAAGGAGTGCAGGGTTTGGCACGACTACTTTACGTTCTTCTCACTGGCCGCCGGAATCTTGTGGGGTGTTGCGGTCGTCGCATTTTTTCCTGACAACATTGCTTATCAAAGCCTGCTGATCTGTGTGATGGTCGGACTGGTCGCCGGGGCGCTCACCATCAATCCCGTGCATCCGCCGGCACTTTACTCCTATATGCTGGGCATCATGACTTCTTTGATTGTGCGGGTGGCGATCGAGAACGACTTTATTCACTGGATACTGGCACTGATGCTGGCCGTATATGTGGTCGTGATTGTGGTCGCTGGACGGGGCCTGAACAAAACCTTCGTACTTTCCCTGCAGCAGGGCTTTGAGAACGACTCCTTATTGCAGCAATTGCAAGCGCAGAAAGCGGAGACCGAGGAGGCGCGCAATCAATTGGAACGCGCAAATATTGTGCTGCTTAACAATGAACACAAGCTTGAGCAGATGGTGCACGAACGCACAGCGCTGCTTCATCTGAGAACCGAAGAAAATGTGGCAATCAAGGATACAACTATCATGGCATTATCGTCTCTGGCGGAGACGCGCGATAATGAAACGGGAAACCACATTCGGCGCACGCAGCACTATGTGCGTACCCTGGCCATCCAGTTGCGCAACCATCCGCGCTTTTACGATTTCCTGACTGACGACAATATTGAAATGCTGTTCAAGATCGCGCCACTGCATGATATCGGCAAGGTGGGTATTCCCGATCGTATTTTGCACAAACCGGGCAAGCTGACGGAAGAAGAATTCGAGCTCATGAAGACGCATACACTGCTTGGCGGGAATGCAATTTCCGGCGCGGAGAACATGACGAGTGTTCGCAACAGTCCTTTCCTGAAAGCGGCCCGCCAGATTGCCATTGGACATCATGAGAGGTGGGATGGCAGCGGTTATCCGTTCGCATTGCGCGGTGAAGGCATTCCCATTCCTGCGCGGTTGATGGCACTGGCGGACGTCTACGATGCCATGTCAAGTCGGCGTGTCTATAAATCTGCCATGGAACATGACGAAGTGGCAGGGATCATCGTCAGCGGGAAAGGCAAACATTTCGATCCGGATGTCGTCGATGCTTTTGTTGCAGCGCTAAGTGAATTCAAGTCTATTGCAGAGAAGTTCAGCGATGATGCCATCATTCCTGTTGGCTTGAGAATACAGGCCCGGTAGCAACCCTCCGCAAGTCTGCTTCTTTGAATATTTAGCTGTTGCCGATTCTCAACGGGATGCGCTGTGCGCCGAACGGTTTCTCGAACTTGCCGAAATGCCCGGACAGCTTGCTGCCGCAATGAGGGCATTCCCCTTTCTCCGTTACTGCATATTTCCGGATCTGATACCAGTCGCGTTCAATGAGCGGCTGCAGACACTTGGGGCACAGCGTAGTGCCGCCGCTCAGGTCGTGCACGTTGCCGGTATAAACATGCAAGAGCCCGGCAGCCTGGGCGATTAGTCTCGCCTCGGTAAGCTTGGAAGCAGGCGTGGCGGGAATGAGCGTCATTTTGTAATCCGGATGGAAAGCAGTGAAGTGCAGCGGTACATCCGTCCCCAGTTCTTTCGCGATCCACTCGCACATCTGCCCGATCTCATGCGCGCTGTCGTTGTAGCCGGGAATCAGCAAGGTGGTCAGCTCGACCCACACCGGTGTTTCCTGGCGCAGGTATTGCAACGTTTCCAGTACAGGTTGCAGATGCGCGCCGGTCTGCTTGAAATAAAACGCTTCGGTGAATGCCTTCAGGTCCACGTTTGCCGCATCCATTTTGGCGTAGAACTCGCGGCGCGGCAGGTCGTGCATGTAACCCGCTGTTACTGCCACTGTCTTGATATCGAGCGCGTGGCAGGCGTCGGCCACATCCATCGCATATTCGGCAAAGATCACCGGGTCGTTATAGGTGAAGGCCACGCTCTTGCATCCAGATTCGACAGCGGTGTTGGCGATGGCCTCCGGACTGGCCTGGTCGGCGAGCTTGTCGAAACTGCGCGATTTGGAAATGTCCCAGTTCTGGCAGAATTTGCAGGCGAGGTTACAGCCTGCCGTACCGAACGACAGGATGCTGCTGCCGGGATAAAAATGGTTGAGCGGTTTTTTTTCGATGGGATCGACGCAAAAGCCCGAGCTGCGGCCATAGGTGGTGAGCACCATCATGTTATTGATGCGCCCGCGCACAAAGCATGCCCCACGCTGTCCTTCGTTCAGTTTGCAGTCGCGCGGGCACAGGTCGCACTGGATGCGTCCGTCATTCAGCTTGTGCCAGTATCTGGCCGGATACTGTTCGGCGTTGCTGATCGGCTCATCCATTTGGTTCGATCTCTTGCCATTTTTGCACGGTGTAGTGTGAGAGCTGAATATCTTTTGACCAGAAATTTTCCGGCAGCCCGGCTTTTTCTTTCAGACGAGCGATGAAGGATTCCGGTCCGGGTAACTGCGCCCACACTTGCGGCAAGTAGGTGGCACGGTGTTGGCCGTATTGGAGAATAACGCCGTCCCTGCCCGGGGTCAGTTGCGCCAAGGCATCCTCTTCGCTGTTGTGACGGATCAATTCCGGTTTGCTGAGCAAGGAGACTTCGATAACCACTTCGGCAAATTCATCCTTGCTGAGAGGCAGGAAACGCGGGTCACGGAAGGCTGACGCTACTGCATTGCTCTGCACATCTTCAAGCAGCGGTCGATATGCTTCCAGGCTGCCGATGCAGCCGCGTAACTGTCCCTGCAAGGTCAAGGTAACGAAAGTCGCCCCGGGCTCTTCCAGCCAGTCTATCCGCGGCAAATCGTGCGATTTGAAACCGAGTTCTCTGGCAATGGAGGCTCGTGCCAGGCGCAGCAAAGTCTTTCCTTTGTCAGTGTCGAACATGATCTTCCTCCCCGGTAAAGGCGAATGCGGCATAACCGACCACGCGGTCGCGCGGACCAGCCGTGTCTCCCGAATTGCGCAAATCGAGCAGATGCGGCGTGAGATGATGTTTGCGTGCTGCAACCATCAATCCGCAGATAGGAGTGCCGCCGCATGCCTGCTCGTGATCAATCGATTGGTGCAGATTGAGGATGTCCTGTGCCGTTTTGTTGTCGGCGAATTGAGCGGCGGCGTAGGTCAGGTAATGTGACAAGTCGGAACTGATTACGATCAGTGTTTCATCACCGCCCCATACGGCTTCCAGCACTTCGGCCACTTCTTCGGCAGTTGCCCGACCCACCGCCAGCGGCAGTAAAGTGAATTCATCCAGCACGCTTTGCAGGAATGGGAGTTGCACTTCCAGCGAATGTTCCTGCTCATGCGCTTCGCTGCTGACGATCACCTGAGGCAGACTGGTGAGGGTACGCATCGCATCGGTATCCAGTTGCACCCGTCCCAGCGGAGTATCGAATGCGTCGGCGTCAGGCAAGGCCAAGCCGTTTACCGCGACGCGGTGTGTGGGCCCCAGCAAAACTACACGGCGAATTTGCGGGGCGATGGCTTTTAGCGAGGCATAGGCACTCGCGGCGATGGCGCCGGAATACAGGTATCCCGCGTGAGGGGCAATCAATGCTTTGACGTGAAATGCCTGCGGTTGGGCCGCAGCCAGATATGTTTTCACTGCATGCTCAAGCTGCCTGGGATCGGCGGGGTAAAACATTCCGGCAACTGCAGGCGGACGAACGGCAGACATAATAATCTCCCATTGATGACAAACAGCATAGGGCGGTTAAAGGGAAAGAATCAAGCCATTATTTTCCCCGAACACTCATTATGCCTGTCAGGATATGGACAGGCACAAGCGCTGAAGATTCAAATGGCAATGAAAATGGCCTGCAATATTGCAGGCCATTCAATCGAGCAACTTCGGGCTGTATGTTGCTCAGGTTGCGGTGTCAGTTTTAGCAGTTGAAAATTTTACAGTCCGCCACTGTTCCGATAGATGTGATTTTTCAATTCGGAAGATTTTGCATTCATGTTTCGTACGATGCCATGCACGTAGCGCACGATGCCGCGCATGATTTTGTGTGCAGTCATGGGCCGTGAGCAAACCAGAGAGTCAAATTTGGCGCTGGACATGCTCAGCACCTGAGTCTCTCCCAAAGCATAGAGTGCAGCACTGTGTTGCGAAGGTGCGCCACCGACGAAGGTAATGATGCCGGCCAGGTCGCCCGGTTTAAGTACATGAATTACGGTCTCCCCGTCACTGCTTGAGATTTTTACCTGTATTTCGCCTTGTGCAAGTATGTACAGGTCGTCCGGCTGTCTTTTGTCTCCCGGCTGCACGATCAGGTCGCCTGCTTTGTAGTTCAGTACATCAAACAGCCCCTCAAAAATCTCGATCTCGGCATCGGTCAATTCTTCGGTAATCGGTGAGACGCGCAGCGTGTTAATTACTAATGACATTTCTTTCTCCTTTTGCGATTTATTTTTACTTTATAGGGTGCTGCTTGCTTGTTACCTGATCAGTGCCGGCAATTTTCAATTTCTTAACCCGAGTTACGGTCGTAGCGCGTGTGCCATTCATGCGTCGAGATTGATCACGTGAAGAAGCGCGTTCGTGCAAACAGCCTGATAACCACATGCTTTGTATCAATTCGTGCAGTTTGTTAAGTCCACAAAGCGGGTAAAGGTTTGGTCCAAGCCGCATCCGGAAATTGAATTTGGAAGAAATTGCATTAATTTTTGATCTTTTAGCAGAAAACATCCTAAACCAAACCTAATAGTAATTATTAGGAATTTACCAAATATTTCGACCGGACGGATAACTCTCTGTCAGAAATATTCATGTTGGCATGCTGTGTAGTAGATAAAAATACTGGGTTATAGCTTCCCATTTTGGTTTATTTATCTGTATTAAACTCCCTAATGGCTGCATTCAAAGTAATGTTTAATTGTTTGAAAAAGTGGAGATATGGATGTAATTTGGCAGCAGTTGTTAATATTTATTGCTTCTGAGACCAATCCAATCTCTACGCCGAAAGTGTTATGTCATCCCCCCAAGAGAGTTTTTGGCATCCTCATAAATTCTGTTGTCAATCTCAGAAACTTCTCTATAATCGGCTACAACAAAAATTCATAATCGGTTGTGCGAAAATTAATAATCAATCGCACTTGATATAAGAGTGGCGCAACCGGTTGGTTCCAACCACATGACATGTACGGCAACTCGGGTAATAACGCAGTAAGCGAGTTGGGTACGGGGGAGATGCAAATATGGTTAACGCACCTGCTGGGGTGAGTAGTGTCTTGTTGTCTGAACAAAAGGACGGCCAACAAGACAAGATAACAGAGAGCCTTATCACTGTTTACATCATGGGTAAAGCCTATGAGGTACCCGCCAAGGCCACCATCATGGGGGCCATCGAGTATGCGGGTCACCAGATCATCCGCGGTGCAGGTTGCCGCGAGGGTTATTGCGGTGCCTGTGCCACGATTTATCGCTTGCCCGGCGACTACAAGATTCGCACGGGCCTTGCCTGCATGACCATGGTTGAAGAGGGCATGACCCTGGCCCAGATCCCCTCGGTTCCCGCCGAGAAGGCGATTTACGACATCGAGAAGCTCAAACCCAATGTAACTGCCATTCAGGAAATGTACCCGACGGTGTTCCGTTGCGTTGCGTGCGGAACCTGTACCAAGTCCTGCCCGCAAGGTTTGCAGGTGATGGATTACGTCCAGGCTGCAAAGCGCGGCGACATCGCTGCGGTAATGGATTTGTCCTTCGACTGCGTCGTTTGCGGTCTGTGCATGCTGCGTTGCCCGGCTGAAATCACCCAGCCGCTCATGGGCATCATGGCGAAGCGCCTGTATGGACGGTACTTGCGTAAAGACAGTCCTGAACTGGCGGAGCGCGTCAAGGCGGTGGAAGACGGCGTCTACGAGGCGGAGTACGCCGAGATGATGACCATGAACCGCGAGGATTTGTCGAAACGCTACTACGCACGAGATTCGGAATAAAGGGGAACAAAGATGTATCCAGATTACATGGCAGAATCGTTGCGCAAGGTTGAACAGACGCGCCCCAAGCGCCTGGAATTGGCCCGCAAAACCGGCCCGGTCTATCCGCCGATGAACGCGGAAGAGCGTCAGAAGGTGCTGGAAGGCTTTCATCCCGACTACGAGCCCAGCGCGCGCCGCGCGGTCTGTGTCGGCCCCAACAAGGGAGAAAAGCTGACCACGGAAGTATCCGACTTGCTGGAGTCGCATTCCTGGTTGACCAGCGCACAGGTTGACTTGAGCAAACCCGATATCGAAACCGACGTGCTGATCATTGGCGGCGGCGGCGCCGGTTGCAATGCCGCGCTGGTGGCTATGCGCGAACATGGCGTTCGTTCTGTAATTGCCACCAAGCTGCGCATGGGCGACGCCAACACCATGATGTCCCAGGGTGGCATGCAGGCAGCCGTCTCGCGTACCGATTCCCCGACCCGTCACTATCTGGATGCGATCGGCGGCGGACACTTCGAGAACAAGCCGGAACTGGTCAAGGCGCTCACCGAGGACGGCCCGGGCGTGGTCAAGTGGCTGGAAGATCTTGGCGTGGTGTGGGACAAGGAAGAAGACGGTTCGATGAAGGTCATGCACGGCGGCGGTACTTCACGCAAGCGCATGCTGTCCTGTCGCGACTACACCGGCGCAATGATCATGCGTACCCTGATGGACGAGGTGCGCAACCATCCCGACATGATCACCGTCAAGGAGTTCATGCCGGCCGTGGAACTGATCATGGACAGCGAGGGGAAATGTGCCGGGGCTGTCTTATATAACATGGACAGCGAAGAGTTCTTCACCGTCAAGGCAAAGTCCACCATCATCGCCACCGGCGGCTACGGTCGCCTGCACATCCGCGGTTACGACACCACCAATCACTATGGCGCCACCGGCGACGGGTTGGTGATGGCCTACCGTGCCGGTGCCAAGCTGATGTACATGGATTCCGTCCAGTACCACCCGACGGGAGTTTCCTTCCCCGAGCAGATCGCGGGCTTCCTGGTTACCGAGGCGATTCGCGGTGCTGGCGGCCAGCCGCTGAACAAGGACGGCGAGCTGTTCGTGTTCCCGCGCGAGCCGCGCGACATCGAGGCTTCGGCCATCATCCGCGAATGCGTTGAGGCCGGCGGAGGCATTCCAACACCGTCAGGCCGTGTTGGCGTCTGGCTGGATTCCCCGCTGATCGACATGTTGCACGGCGAGGGTTACACCGAAAGACACTTCCCGGCGATGTATCGCCAATTTATCCGCTACGGCATCGACATCACCAAGCTGCCGATGCTGATCTACCCGTCGCTGCACTATCAGAACGGCGGTATCGAGATCAACGAGAAATGCGAGACCGATATCCCCGGCCTGTATGTCGCGGGCGAGGCTTCCGGCGGCTTGCACGGCCGCAATCGTCTGATGGGCAATTCGGTGCTCGACTACAACGTGTTCGGTCGTCGTGCCGGCAAGTATGCGAGCGAGTACGCCAAAGACGTCAAGCTGGGCAAGCTTACGGTGGCGCATCTCGATGCATACGAGAAACAATTGCAGGATGCCAACATCAAGACCGATCTGGTCACGCCTATCCTGCTGCCGTCCTACGCGCCGAAAGACGTGAAAAAGCGCCAGTTGGTTCGCGGCGGCAATTCGCTGCCCGGTGCGTCGGTGTTGCAGAACCGTCTGCACGATGATGCGTTCAGCGCAGCAACGGGAGCGAAATAATCCGATGAGCCACGTTGACGATAAAGTAATCGAGCTGGCACGCGCCGCACTCAGCTTTGAGTTCAGCAGCGAGCCATTTTTTCGCCATGCTGCCGAGATAACCCAGAATGCCAGCGGCAGAAAGATGTTCCGTCGCCTGGCTACAAAAGATGACGAGCGCATGGATGATTTGACCCGTTTGTTCGGCAAGATCATTGGCAATGAGAAATGGGTGCGTCTGGTGGCCGAAGCGGCAAAGAATACCGTGCCGTCGATCGTGGTCTCCGAAATGGATGCCGAAGTGGCACGTCGCGGACATGGCGTCGTGGCCGACGACACGCAGGCATTGCGTCTTGCCATGGAGCTGCAGCGGCGATTCATTCATGTGTTCAAGGATCTCGCTGAGCACACCCGCGATATCGACATCATCAAGTTGGCGGACAAAATGCTGGAAGGCGAGTTCTACCGCTATGACAATCTGCAGGCGCAACTGGACAGCGTGCTCAATACCGGTTTGTGGCTGGACATGCCCGAGTTCCGCATGGACGGGAAATTCTAGAGGCCAGCCATGAACGATACGACCTTGCGTTTCCTTCCCGGCAAGAACAACGCTTTCGCCGCCAAAGTTGAAAAGATCAGCGGCCAGAAACTGCTGGCTTGCTATCAGTGCGGCAAATGTTCCGCCGGTTGCCCGATGGCGGCCTACATGGATATTCTGCCCAACCAGATCGTGCGCATGGCGCAACTGGGCATGGAGAAGCAATTGCTGGCTTCACGCACCATCTGGACTTGCGTGTCCTGCCTGACCTGCAATTCGCGTTGCCCGAAGAGTATCAAGATCGCCGAAGTCATCGAATCCCTGCGCGAAACGGCTTTGCGCAACGGACAGCGCGATGACCGTCTCAATATCTGGGAAATTTCTCCCGCAGTGCGCGCCGATTTGCCACCGATCGCCATGATCAGCGCCATGCGCAAACTGACCTCTTGATGAGAAACGGAAAGATGAAACTTATTTATTATCCCGGTTGTACGCTGAAGAACAGCGCCCGAAACTTCGATGTTTCCACGGTCTCGTCCATGGCGGAACTGGATGTGGAGGTTGAAGAACTGGAACGCTGGAATTGCTGCGGCACCGTGCACGCGCTGGGCGCCGAGAACGTCATGAACCGCGTGGCGCCGGTGACCAACCTGATTCGCGTCAAGGAAACGGCGGCCAGGACCGAAGGCATGGCCAACGAATTCATGACGTCCTGCGCCATGTGCTACAACACGCTCAAGCGCGCCAACATCGACGTCAAGAAGAATCCGGACAAACTGTCCACGATTAACAATTTCCTGAATCTCGAAACCACCAAGTACGAAGGCGATGTGGAAGTGCGGCATCTGCTCGAATACCTGCGCGACCGCGTCGGCTTCAGCAAGCTGGCCGAGAAAGTTAAGAAGCCGCTCACGGGATTGCGCGTCGCCTGCTATTACGGTTGCTTGCTGGTGCGTCCGAAAGAAGTCGCTTTCGACGATGTCGAGAACCCGATGATCATGGAAAACCTGGTTGCTGCACTCGGTGCGACGCCGGTGAATTTCCCGCTCAAGACCGAGTGCTGCGGCGCCTATCACGCGGTCGCCAAACCCGAGATCATCGCCGACCGTACCAGCAAGATCATGGGTTCGGCCAGCGAGCAGGATGTGGATCTGGTGGTGGTGAGTTGCCCGATGTGCGCTTACAACCTGGATTTTCGTCAGGACGATGCAAAGCGACTCAATCCGGATTTCAAGCACATGCCGGTGCTGTACTTCACGCAGTTGATGGCGCTGGCGCTTGAATGCGGCGATGACGCATTGCGTTTCGATCTCCACCATATTGATCCGAAGCCGGCACTCGCGGCTCGCGATCTGGCCTGAGGGAGGCAACCATGTATTTCAACGATCTCAAGCCGCTCCATGGAAGGGTCTACGTCAACGAGACCTGGTGCAAGGGCTGTGGCTTCTGCGTTCAGTTTTGTCCGACCAATGTGCTGGACACATCTCCGGAGTTCAACGCCAAGGGCTATCACCCGCCCATCGCCAAGAATCCGGAGAATTGCCGTGATTGCAATTATTGTCAGTTGATTTGCCCCGAGTTCGCCATTTACGTGGAACGGGACGAAGGAACAGAGAAAGGAAAAGTATGAAGAACATGACAGTGCCAGCCGATCCCAAAGGGGTTGATTCCGGTCCCCATTTCATGGATGGAGACCACGCTCTGGCTGAAGGTGCGCTGGCTGCAGGTTGCCGCTTCTTTGCCGGTTATCCCATCACGCCATCGACCGAGACGTTCGAGCGCTTCGCCGAGCGCGCGCCCGAAGTCGGCGCAATGTTCATCCAGATGGAGGACGAGCTGTCTGCCATCGCCGCCAATATTGGTGCGGTGTGGGGCGGCCAGAAGGTGATGACCGTGACCTGCGGTCCCGGCTTTTCGCTGATGGTGGAAAACATCGGCTTGGCGGCCATGACCGAAACGCCCATGGTCATTTGCAACGTGCAACGTGCGGGTCCTTCGACCGGCGCGCCCACGCTGACCGCACAACAGGACATGATGCAGGCGAAGTACGGTCCGCACGGCGATAACGCCATGATCGCGCTGTCGCCGGACAGCCCGCAGGAATGTTTCGACCTCGCCATCGAGGCTTTCAATTTGTCCGAATACTACCGCGTGCCCGTGATCATCCTGGCCGATGAGACCGTCGGCCACATGCACGAGAAGGTGGTCATTCCTCCCGCAGACCAGATCAAGGTCGTACCGCGCAACCTTTACAACGGCCCGAAGGAAGATTTCCGTCCTTACAAATTCAACTCGCAGGGCGGTCATCCGATGACGCGTGCAGGCGACGGCTACCGTTTCCACATCACGGGGCTTACACATAATGAAAAAGGCTATCCCGTGGTGACGGCTGAGCAGAACAAGATCGTTGTCACGCACCTGATGGAAAAGATCAACGGCAATGAAGAAGCCATCGTCCGTCTAGACGAGGACCAGGTCGAGGGCGCCGATGTGGTGGTGGTGTCCTACGGCATCACCTCGCGCATTGCGGTGAAGGCCATCCAGGATGCGCGCAAGGAAGGCATCAAGGTCGGCTCGCTGCGCATGATCACGATCTGGCCGTTTTGCGAGAAGCGCATCCGCGCGCTGGCCGGCAAGGTCAAGACTTTCGTCGTGCCCGAGCTGAACTACGGTCAGATGGTCAACGAGGTAGAGCGTTGCGCCGGCGGCAAGAGCAAGGTGATCAGCGTCAATCACTGCGGCGGCGCGGTGCATGATCCTGAGGTAATCCTGGAAGCAATCAGAAGGGGAAACAAATGAGTTCGGATATCGCTCAATTCAAGAAGGACAGCCCCATGTCGGGCACCCTGCGCATGGACCGGATGTCGCATATCTGGTGTCCCGGGTGCGGTATCGGTTCCGAAGTGAATGCATTTGCCGAAGCGGTCAAGCGTAGCGGCATCGACCCCGACAAGCTGGCAGTCGTTTCAGGCATCGGCTGTACAGGCCGTGTTGCAGGTTATGTCGATTTCGATTCGATCCACACCACGCACGGACGCGCCATTCCCGTGGCGACCGGACTCAAACTGGCTCGACCGGAAACGAAAGTGGTGGTGTTCAGCGGCGAGGGCGACCTCACCGGTATCGGCGGCAACCACTTCATCCATGCGGCACGCCGCAACATGGACATCGTGGTGATCTGCAACAACAACTTTACCTACGGCATGACCGGCGGGCAAGTGACGCCGACGACTCCGCATTCCGCGATTTCCTCGACCACGCCTTTCGGCAACCACGAGTATCCGTTCAACCTGCCGTTCCTGGCAGATGCGGCCGGCGCGACCTATATCGCGCGCTGGACCTCGATGCATTCGCGCAACCTGATCCAGTCCATAGAAGAAGCGTTGTCGCGCAAGGGTTTTTCTTTCATCGAGATCATCTCGCCGTGCACAACGCTTTACCTGCGCCGCAACCGTCTGGGCGACGGCGTGGATGCGCTGCAGTTCTACCAGGAGAACGCCGTCCTCAAGCACGGTGCCGACACCCGCGATCTGGCCATCGATTTCCAGGAAAAAATCATCATCGGCAAGTTTGTCGAGAAGGACAAGCCGACTTATATCGAAGCGCTCGACAAACAATGCGTGAAAGTGGTGGGCGACGATTACGAGCTGTATGGCAAGACGATTCCGGAGCGCGAGGCTGAGGAAAAGGCCGAGAAAGAGCGTGTTGCAGCCCGTCGTGCCGCTGTGCTGGCGGAAGACGAAAAGGCCAAGGCGAAGGCAGCCAAAATGGTGACGAAGATCTCCGCCAAGATTCCGGTCAAGGCCGCAGCGAAAAAAACAGCCGCGACAGTCGCGAAGAAAGCCGCGCCCAAGACAACAGCCAAAGCGGCGGTAACCAAGGTCAAGGCCAAGTCAACCGCAAAGGCTGTAACAAGCAAGGTCAAGGCAAAGACGACCGTTAAAACGGTGGCCAAAAAAGCAGTCGCCAAGACTCCAGTGAAGAAGACACGCAAGTAGGAAGCGAGCATATGAGCACCCATGAAATCAGGTTTTCGGGCTTCGGCGGACAGGGCATCATCCGTTGCGCCCTGATCACGGGCAAAGCGTTGTCCCTGTATGACGACAAGTTCGCCACCATGACCCAGAGCTTCGGCCCGGAGGCGCGCGGCAGCGCCTGTGCCGCCCAATTGGTGGTTTCCGATGACCGCGTTCTTTATCCGTACATCACCCAGCCGGGCGTACTCATGGCGCTGTCGCAGGAAGCCTATGATTTGTATTACCCCGAGTTGCCCGAGGGCGGCGCGCTGATCGTCGAGGAAGATCTGGTCAAGTTGAAAGCCGACCATTCCAATCTCAAGTTGTGGCGCGTACCTGCGACCCGTTTCGCCGAGGAACTGGGCAATCGCCTGTTCACCAATCTGGTGGCGCTGGGTTTCCTGACCGCAGTGACCGGCGTGGTCACCGCCGATGCGATGAAGAAAGCACTGCCCGGTCTGGTACCGGATCGTTTCCTCAAGATCAATCAGAAAGCATTCGAGCGGGGCTATGACTACGGCGTCGAAGCCATGAATACGTCAGGAGTGACAGCATGACCAAAAAACGCACAGGCGTTTTCGTATGCCACTGCGGCAACAACATTGCCGCCACCGTCGACGTGAAGAAGGTGGCAGAGGCGATGTCCAACGAGGAGAATGTTGTCGCCTCCGAGGACTACGTTTACATGTGCTCCGATCCGGGGCAGAACGCGGTGATCCAGTCCATCAAGGAAAACAATCTGGACAGCGTGGTGATCTCCTGCTGTTCGCCCAACCTGCATGAAAAGACTTTCCGCGACAACGCCAAGCGCGCCGGTCTGAACAGTTTCACTTGCGAGATCGCCAACATTCGCGAGCAGTGCGCCTGGGTGCACAAGGACAAGGCAGTCGCCACCGAGAAGGCCATCAAGATTTCGCGCAGCGCCGTGCGCCGCGCCGGACGCGACCAGGCGCTGGTACCTATCGCCGTTCCCGTTACACGCAAGGTGCTGGTGATCGGCGGCGGTATCGCCGGCATCCAGGCTGCGCTCGACATTGCCAATGCCGGCCTGAAGGTGATTCTGGTCGAGAAGCTGGCCACTATCGGCGGCCACATGTTGCAACTTTCCGAAACATTCCCGACGCTGGACTGCTCGCAGTGTATTTTGTCGCCCAAGATGGTGGATGTATCGCGCCACGAAAATATCGAGTTGATGACCTACAGCGAAGTGATGGAGGTCAACGGCTCGGTGGGTAACTTCCAGGTCAAGATCAAGAAGAAACCGACTTACGTCGACCCCGAACTGTGCAAGATATGCGACGACTGCGCTGCGGTCTGCCCGGTGGTGGTGCCGAACGAGCACGATCTCGGCCTGACTGCACGCCGCGCCATCCATATCCCGTTCGCACAGGCCATTCCGGCCAGCTATACGCTGGATGAGAACGCCTGTCTGGGCCTGAACCCCGTACGTTGCGGCAAGTGCAAGGACGCCTGCGATGTGGGTGCCATCAATTACGACATGCTGCCCAAGACCATCACCGAAGAGGTAGGCGCCATCGTGGTGGCGACCGGCTACGACCTTTACGCCCAGGAACACATGAACGAGCTGGGCGGCGGACAGATTGACGACGTGCTCGACGGACTTCAGTTCGAACGCCTGTGCTCGGCTTCGGGCGCGACCAAGGGACAGGTGCTGCGTCCGTCTGATCGCACCATACCCAAGGACGTGGTGTTCATTCAGTGCGTCGGATCGCGCGATCCCGCGAACCACTGCGCCTACTGTTCGAAGATTTGCTGCATGTACACGGCCAAGCACGCCAGCCTGTACAAGCATCACGTGCCGGATGGTCGTGCCTACGTGTTCTACATCGACATCCGTTCCGGCGGCAAGGGCTACGAGGAATTCGTGCAGCGCATTATGGAAGAGGACGAAGCCATTTATTTGCGCGGTCGTGTTTCCAAGCTGTATCGAAAGGACGGCAAGGTCAGGGTACTCGGCACTGATACGCTGACAGGACAGAACGTCGAGATCGACGCCGATATGGTGGTGCTGGCGCTGGCCATGGAGCCCTCCAAGGGCACTGCAGATATCGCCAAGACGCTCAAGATCGGACGCGACAAGGACGGTTTCCTGGCCGAGGCGCACCCCAAATTGAAACCGGTCGAGAGCGTGACGGCAGGCATCTTCCTGGCGGGTTGCGCGCAAGGTCCCAAGGATATTCCGGAGACGGTATCCCAGGCCAGTGCAGCGGCCGCCAAGGTGATCGGCCTGCTGTCGCAGCCCACCTTGAGCCACGCACCAACCGTCGCCAAGGTGCGTAACTCGCACTGCACCGGCTGCGAGATGTGCGTGACAGCATGTCCTTACAACGCCATTAGTCTGGAGAACGGCAAGGCGCTGGTGAACGAGGTGCTGTGCGAGGGTTGCGGCAGTTGCTCCGCCACGTGCGTGCGCTCCGCCATCGAGGTCAAGAATACTACCGGGCTGCAGATCCAGGACATGATCGAAGCGTGCCTGGCCTGAGAATTTGGAAAATTGAGGAAAGCAGATGTCGGAACAACAAGCGGAAACAACAACTGATTACGAGCCCAGGATAGTCGCCTTCCTGTGCAAGTGGTGCTCGTCGGCAGGCAGCGACCTGGCTGGTGTGTCGCGCATCCAGTACCCGGCCAATGCGACGCCCATCACTGTTCCCTGCACGGGCAGCATTTCGCCGAATTACATCCTGTCGGCATTGAAGAAAGGCGCCGACGGCGTACTGGTATCGGGCTGCCATATCGGCGATTGCCATTACATCGAAGGCAATTTCCTGGCACGGCGCAAGATACACCTGGTCAAGGAACTGCTCGGCTTTGTCGGCGTGGAGCAGGACCGGTTTCGCATGTCCTGGGTATCTGCGGCAGAAGGCGCGAAGTATTCGCAGGTCAT
>CAYOJU010000030.1:0-25854 GCA_964404355.1 uncultured Sideroxydans sp.
ACAGCTTTTCCGAAGGTGAAGTGCTGCAGTACACCGGTATTCCGTATTTCGCGCCCGACTTCTTCCGCTCGGTGCGCATCCGCAATCCGATCAAGGTGAAGCAGTTGCACAAGGGCTTGCAGCAGCTTGGTGAAGAGGGTGCCGTGCAAGTGTTCAAGCCGGTGGATGGCGGCGACTTGATCCTGGGCGCGGTCGGTATGCTGCAGTTCGATGTGGTGGCCAGCCGCCTTCAGGGCGAGTACGGCGTGGACGCGATGTTCGAAGGCACCAGCACCACCAGCGCGCGTTGGGTGACCTGCGACGACAAGAAGATACTAGCCGATTTCGAAAAGGCGCTGTCGCATAACCTCGCTATCGATGCCGCGGGCAACCTGGCTTATCTCGCACCGAATAATGTCAACCTGAGACTCACGCAGGAACGCTGGCCCAAGATTGTCTTTCACACAACGCGCGAACACGCGGTCAAACTCTGATGCAACAACTCGACTTTCAGCTGCGTGGCGAGTTCATCGAGCTGAACCAGTTGCTCAAGCTCACCGGTGTGTGCGACAGCGGCGGGGCGGGCAAGGCGCTGGTGGCGGAAGGTGTTGTTTCCGTCGACGGGCAGGTGGAGTTGCGCAAGACCGCCAAGATCCGTGCCGGGCAGGTGGTGACGCTGGGTGACGCAAAAATACGAGTGTTGGCTTGAACCATGTTGTACATCGCCCATAACGTCATTATTCCTGAGCGCGAAATCGAGCTGACCGCCGTGCGCGCGCAAGGCGCTGGCGGGCAGAACGTGAACAAGGTGTCGAGCGCCATACATCTGCGTTTTGACATCGGAACTTCGTCGCTGCCGCCGGAATTCAAGGAGCGGTTGCTGCGCCTCAACGACCAGCGCATCACCAAGGACGGCGTGATCGTCATCAAGGCACAGGAATATCGCAACCAGGAACAGAATCGCAATGAGGCATTGCGGCGTTTGAAATTCTTGCTGCAATCGGTGGCTGTGCTGCCAAAGAAGCGCGTCGCCACCAAACCAACCCGCGGTGCGCAGAAGAAACGACTGGAAGGCAAATCCAGACACGGTTCGGTTAAAGCCCTGCGCGGAAAAGTGACAAACGATAGTTGATCAAGGGTTACGTCCCGCAATAGCCAAGATTCCACTTCTTGTTCCTCAAGTAGCAACGATTCCGGTCGATATCCTCGGCAACAGATCAAGTTATGCCAATCATGTCGGATGATCGACTCTTGGTCTGGTTTCCGTCACTTCGCAATTTGCATGTACATCGATTTAAAAAGGGATGGAAGTCGGCAAAGCCGCGTTATGCGCGGGCACACAATTTGCTATCTTCCGGATACGTTTCAGTGCCGGATTGCAGAGGAGCGAAATTGCGCTGATGCAAGTGGCATAAGAAATACTTTTAATGGAATCACACCGTGAAGAGCGGCACCCAATCGAGACTGAAATACCTATCCAATAAACCGGAATGTGCGCATCCGCGAATCCGGGCTGTAAACAAAAGAATTATCGGGAAATCCAAATTATGTTCAATCTGACGCACCTGAAATCCACGGTGATTGGCACCTTATTGTTTGTTCCCGCCATAGCAATGGCGGGTGTCGATCTGGTCGTCAACCATACCGACAGTCCCGACCCGGTCGCTGCCGGGGGCGTGGTTACCTACACGGTGCGCGTCACCAACGACTCTTTCGATACCGGAGCAACCGGCGTTACCACCACGCACAGCGTTCCGGCCAACGTGACCTACCAGGGTTTCGCCGGCACCGGGGTCAGTTGTGGCGGCATGAGCATAGGGGCGAGCGGACCCGGTACGCTGAACTGTACGCTGCCCAATCTCGCGGCGAATGGCGGCGAGGTTATTTTCACCATTCAACTGAAAACTACTGCGCAGGGTACGATCACTCTTGGCGCCGTAGCCGCCTCCCTCGAACCGGACGACCAGCCTGCCAACAACAGTGCTCCGCAATCCACCACCGTTAATGCGGGTGCCGACCTGCTCATGGTCAAAACACCGGCCTCCGCAACTACGGCATCGGGATCGAGTTTCTCGTGGGCCTTGAGCGTCACCAATAACGGTCCCGATCCCGCAACAAACCTTGTGGTGCAGGATCCGGTACCGACCGGTTTCAGCGTTACGTCGATTCCGGCGGGTTGCACCAACAGCGCGGGCACCATTACCTGCAACATCGCGGGTCCCATTGCCAGCGGCGGCACGCTGAGCCTGGGTAATGTCAACGGAAAAATAATTGCTGCGGGCGGGTCGACTGTCACCAATACCGCGACCGTGGCCGTCTCCGGTTCTGCGCCTTTTGGTACGCCGCAAGACCCCGATTCATCAAACAACACTGCCGTTGCCAGCGTTACCGTGACTGCCGGTTCCGATCTGACCCTTACCAAATCCCGCAGTGTCGGGGGAAATCTGCTGGTTGGTAGCAGTTTCAATTTTGTGCTGACGCCGAGTTATTCGGGTGACGTACCGAGCGGCTTGACCATCACCGATACGATCCCGGCGAATTACACCATTGGTGCCCTGACTGCATCGCAAAACGGTTGGACTTGCGGAGCCGCAGGCCAGGTGGTGACTTGTACCAAGGCGTCGGGTGGCGTGGTTGGTCTGAATCAGGCGTTGGGGGCAATCACCATCCCAGTCACGGTTGCAACCTCCGGCAGCGGGATAACTAACTCGGCAACAATCAGCAGCAGTTCGCCCAGTGATCCTGTTTTGGGCAATAACACGGCGACCGATGGTGGCGTGAATCTGCTGGATCCGACGGTGAACCTGGGACTGGCGAAGACCGGCCCCAGCCCCGCGCTGGTGGTGCAGGGCATTCCGTTCAACTACAGCATCACCGCCAACAATACCGGTACCACGGGCTACTACGGCAATGTCCGCATGACCGATACTTTGCCCGCTGGACTGACCGTCAACAGCTATACGCTGAATGGATGGACTTGCGACCTCGCAGCCCCCGTTGTTGGCCCGGCCACGATCAATTGCGATCGCACCTACACCTCGGGTGCGTCGCTGGGGGTGGGCGCAAGCACACCGGCACTCGGCCTGAACGTGACCGCCACGACTACCGGCACGATCAGCAATTCCGCGACGGTGACTTCTCTCACATGTAACCTGGGCGCGGGCAATTGCGGCGACGGGGATATTTCCAGCTACACCGTGACTGCCAGCATCAATAACAATTCAGCCGATATTCGCCTGATCAAGACGGTGGATTTACCCAGCGTCCCGGCTGGCGATGTGCTGACTTATACGCTGGAAATCGTCAACGACAATCCGACATATCCCAGCACCTCCACCACAGTGGTGCTCACTGACACGTTCGGCACGCTCATCAACAATGCTGTGGGCGCAACGGGTGCGGGTTACATCGGACACAGCATCTCGGCGGGAACGGCGACCGGGGCATCCTGCGCCAGCTCGGCTTCCGGCGGAAGCGGGCGTGCGCTGACCTGTAACTTTGCCACCATTCCGGTCTGTACAGCCGGTGTCGATTGTCCGGTAGTGACCGTGCAGGTGCGTCCCGGCGGCGATGGCGGAAGTCGTACCAACAGCGCCAACGCAATATCCAACGGCACGGCCGATCCGGATCACACCAACGATACGGCCAGCGCGAGCAATACAATAGATCCGCGTGCCGATGTCACCGTCACCAAAACAGCCAATCCGGAACCGGTTGCCGCCGGTCAGAACCTGACTTACGTCGTCACCGCGCACAACAACGGTCCCAGCCGCGCCGTTAACGTGAGCATCACCGACACGCTGCCGCTGGATGTGACTTTTGTTTCGGCCACGCCTTCTTCCGGCAGTTGCACCACTACCCCCGGCGCGAATGCAACCACAACCGCTGGAAATCGCACCCTTGCCTGCGGCCTCGCCAATATCAACAATGGCGCGCAACAGACCGTCACCATCGTCGTGCGTCCCAATACAGCGACCCGGGCTACGACGCTGACCAACAGCGTCACGGTTGCCACGGACACCATCGAAACCGATGCCACCAATAACAGTGCATCGGTCAATTCCACCATCAGTCCGCCTTCGCTCGACCTGGTCATCAACAAGCATGACTCGGTCGACCCGGTTGCCGTGGGGGACAACACGGTTTACACCATCACCGTTTCCAACTCCGGCCCGTCGGCTGCTGAAAACGTGATCGTGACGGATACCTTGCCGGCAACGGGGCTGTCATTCCAGTCAGTCACCAGCAGCGTTGGTTCCTGTACCACTGTACCGGCGGTTGATGCGGTTGGCGGCACGGTGATCTGCAATCTCGGCTATATCGCAAAAAACACCGTGCAGACCGTCAGTGTCACCATGAAAGGCGTAGCCAAGGGGGTTGTCACCAATACGGCGACTGTCAGTTCGGATGAAACGGCTTTGGGATACGAAGCGGCAGGCAACAATACCGTCAGCGAACAGACGACGGCTCGCACCAAAGCCGACATGGAAGTGGTCAGCAAGACGCCGTCCTTGTCCTCCGTCAATCTGCGCGATGACTTCAACTTTGTCGTGCGTGTACGCAACAACGCCGGGGCAGGGCTGGCAGAGGCCGATACCGTTACTGTGTCGGATACTCTGCCGACCAACATGGAACTGACCGGTACGCCCACGATCAATGTGGTGTCCGGCACCACCACTGCCACGGCCACGCCTTGTACCGGCGCGGCAGGCAGCACCAGTTTCTCCTGCGCACTGGGCACGGTCAGCAGCGGGGCGGTGATCGACATCACGCTGCCGGTGCAACTGATCGCGACGACCAGCCAAGCGCAGGTGTTCACCAACACCGCGACGGTTGCCTCCGTTTCGTACGATATCAACGCGGCCAACAATAGCAATAGCGGCAGCGTGACGGTCAACTCGTCCATTCTTTCCGGACATGTGATCCGCGATTTCAACAACGACGGGCTGATCACGGCAGGAGATACCGATATTGTCGGTGTCGTGATTACGCTGACCGGCAACACCTTTGATGGTGTCGCCATTACGCGCACTGCGACGACGACAGCCAGCGGTTTTACGTTCTCCAATGTTCCGCAAAGCGATGCGACGGGCTACACCATTTCGGAAGGTGCTGTTGCTGAAACCAACCTGGTTGACGGCAAGGATGTCGCCGGTGATCACGGTGGTGATTCGACAACCGTCAACGACAAGATTTCCGGGATTGTGCTGGGCGCTTACGATACCGGTAGCAACTATCTATTTGCCGAAGTACCGCAAGCCCGCGTTGGGATTGCCAAACGCGTATTCAGCGGACCAACCGCCAATGGCGACGGCACATTCAACGTCACGTTCCAGTTGGTGGTCAGGAACCTCAGCCTGGAAGCAGTGAATACGGTCACCGTGACTGATCAGCTGTCCGGCATCGCCCCCCTGTTCGGCATCTATAACGCGGGCACACTGGGCAGCGGCGAGTACAAGATTGCCAGTGCGCCAACCAGCGCCTGCACCGGCATGCAGTCCGGCTTTACCGGAACCGGCGCCAATACCACGGTCGCCGTGATCCCCAGCATTGCGGCAGCCACCAACTGCACGATCAATTTCGCGCTGCAGGTCAGACCCACCTCGCCGCTGCCCATCGTCAGGCCCTCCGGCGGGCGTTATGAAAATCAGGCGCAGGTGGATGCCATCGGCATGCTCTCGGGGCAAACCTCGGCTACCGTTCCTCAGTTGCACGACTTGTCCGACAACGGCGCCAATCCCGATGCGAACGGCAACGGTCGCGCCAATGAAGCGGGTGAAAACGACGTTACGCCGGTCGCGCCGAGTTTCAGTGCCGCGATTGGCATCGCCAAACAGATCAACGGCAGCGTCTCGGTCGATAGCGATGGCAGTCTGATCGTGCCAATTCGACTGATCGTCACCAACGTGGGCAACGAGCCGTTGTCCAACGTATCTGTCACCGACCCGCTTTCCACCGCAGCGAGCGGCCAGTTCGGCAGCTTCGTGGCGGGCGGTGCGGCGGCCAGCCTGACCAGCGGCCAATACACCGTGCAGACTGCGCCTGCGTTCTCCGGCGCCTGCACCAACGGTAGTACCAATGCGGGCTACACCGGGCATTCCGGCAACTTGTCCCTCGCGACAATTTCCGGCATGACTACGACGGCATCCTGCACCATCGATTTCACCTACCGCTTCATGCCGACCACGGCCACGACCTACACCAATCAGGCGCAGGCCAGTGGTACCAGTGATTACACCGGCAGTGCAGTCAGCGATCTTTCCGACAACGGCAGCAACCCCGATCCGAACGGCAATGGCAATGCGGGCGAAGCGGGCGAAAATGATCCGACCCCGGTGCCGGTTCCGCGCGTCGGTATCGCCAAGTCAGTGGGCGGCGTGGCGAGAATTGGCGACGGCACCTACACGGTTCCGTTCACGCTGACCATTCGCAACATGGGGCAGATGGCACTCAGCAATGTGCAGATCAACGACGCGATTGCAGGCGTGCTGCCGAAGTTTGGCACCTACACCTCCAACGCAATTCCGGCAGCCGGTGAATACACGATCAGCAGCGATCCGGTGGTGTCCGGCCAGACCAACGGGGCCTCGCTGACGGCAGTCACGGCAGGCACCTTCACCGGCAGTGGTGCGGGCAATGCATTGCTGGTTGCCGCTTCAAGCAGTCTGCCGAACTTCGGTGCCTCGCCTTCCGGCGCGCAGGTGGCTTTCACCGTGCGCTTCTTCCCGACGACGGCGGGGCCGTTCAATAACACGGCTATCGCAACTGCATCACCGCCCGGTGGCGGGACTGTCACCGACAACAGTGCGGATGGCGGCAACCCCGATCCTAACGGCAACGGCGACCCGACCGACGATGCCTCGCCGACAGTGGTCAACCTGACCAGCCAGTACATCGGCGCTGCCAAAGCGGTTGGCGCAATCGTGCAGACCGGAGCGAAACGCTTCCGCATTCCTTACTCACTGATTGTTGCCAACACCAGCACAACCGTTACCGCGACCAATGTCCAACTTACGGACAATCTTGCGACTGCCTTCCCGACGGCGCAGAGCATCACTCTCAGTACACCGGCGGCGATTTCGGCCTGCACCGGAACCGTGCTGACGATTGCGACGCCGGCCTTTACCGGTATCGGCCAGAACAATTTGCTGGCTGGCAACGAGAATCTGCAGCCCGGCGAACGTTGCACCATCACGTTCACAACCGAGGTGGATTTCGGCAGCAATGCGCTGCCGACCACAGTACAGAACAACCAGGCAACGGCTACAACTTCCCAGACCGCAGGCGGTACGATCATCGCAAGCGACCTGTCGGACAACGGCAGCAACCCGGATGCCAACGGCAATGGCGATCCCGGTGAGTCGGGCGAAAACGATCCCACGCCGGTTTCATTTTCTTCCGCCAATCTGTCGGCAGTCTCGGGCAAGGTTTACCTCGACAGCAACCATGATCGCGCGGACGACGACGGCGCTCCGGCACCCAACGTGAGCGGCTTTATTGTGGAAGTGCTGAATGCTTCCGGCCAGGTTGTCGGCAGTGCAACCACCGATAGCAGCGGCAGCTACACGGTTTCCGGTTTATTCCCGTCCACGGCGGGCAATGCTTCCACCTACTATTCGTTGCGCTTCCGCGAACCGGCCAGCGGCGCGAACTACGGGATTCCACAGTCAGCCGATCCGACTCCGGCGCGAAACGGCGTGATTGCCAACGGCATCATCACGCAATTGCAATTGGCGAACGGCGTGACTACGCTCAGCCAGAATCTGCCACTCGATCCATCCGGTGTGGTGTACGACTCCGTTACGCGACTGCCAGTTGCCGGTGCGCAAGTGACGCTGCTATACGGGGGCGTTGCGGTGGCAAACAACTGCCTGGTCGGCGGTGCCAATCCGCAAGTCACCGGGCCTACCGGCCAATATCAATTCCTGTTGATCAATCCTGTTCCGGGGGGGTGTCCGGGCAGCGGCGTCTATACCTTGCGGGTGAGTCAGCCGGGCGGATATCTGCCGCCTGATTCTGTCATCATTCCGCCCACTGCGGGTCCATACACGCCCACCACGGGCGGGGTGGATGCAATTCAGGCGCAGGCAGGCGCACCGGTCGGGGCACAACCCACGACCTACTACACCAGCTTCAACCTGACAGTGGGAACGAGTTCCAACGTGGTCAACAACCACATCGCGATCGACCCGATCCTGGGCGGTGCAATCGCGCTGAGCAAGAAGACACCGCTGGTGAATGTCAGCCGAGGCGATCTGGTGCCCTACACCATCACGGCGGTAAATACGCTGTCGGCCACGCTGAGCAATATCGATTTGCGCGACCAGTTGCCGCCGGGCTTCAAGTTCAAGGTGGGCACTGCCACGCTGGACGGCGTGCCGGTTGTGCCGACAGTCAATGGCCGCGTACTGACCTGGGCCAACCTTACCTTTACCGCCCACCAAAGCCGCGTGATCAAACTGATGACCGTTGTCGGCTCCGGCGTGAGCGAAGGCGACTACGTGAACCAGGCTTACGCGCTCAACAACATCGTCAATGCGGCCGTTTCCAACACCGCCAGCGCCACGGTGCGCGTGGTGCCCGACCCGACCTTCGATTGTTCCGATGTGATCGGCAAGGTTTTCGACGACAAGATCATCAACGGCTATCAGGACGAGGGCGAGCCCGGCATTGCCAACGTGCGTCTGGCCACGGTGAACGGTCTGTTGGTGACCACCGATGCGCAGGGCCGTTACCACGTTACCTGTGCCATGGTGCCGAACGAATTGCGCGGCAGCAATTTCATCATGAAGCTGGACGAGCGCACGCTGCCCACCGGATTCCGTGTCACCACCGAGAACCCACGCGACGTGCGTTTGACCAGCGGCAAGATAAGCAAGCTCAACTTCGGCGCGACCATCCACCGCGTGGTGCGGCTGGATGTGAACGATGCCGCCTACTCTGCGGATGCGCTCAAGACCGAATGGCAGGCGAAGCTGGACAAATTGCCGGAGTTGCTGAAGCAGCGTCCTTCCGTGCTGCGCCTCGCCTACAAGATTGGCGCGGACGGCGAGGATGCCGCCCGGAAACGATTGAAGGACTTGTCCGCAGAGATGCGTGCGAAGTGGAAGGCGAAAGATTGCTGCCACCTGCTGCAGATCGAAGAAGAACTGATCCAACCCTCCGTAGCGAAACGGGAGGGCCGATAGCATGAAAAATAATTTCAATCCCAATAATTCATTGGAAAACGCAACTCGCTTCCCCCTTTGGCAAAGGGGGACTGAGGGGGATTTAGGTGTTCACGCGATACTCAAATCCCCCCTAACCCCCCTTTCACAAAAGGGGGGACGTACCGCTTTTGCCCGTCCTGGTCCTAGCGGATTTACTGGGTTCAAAAAACTCGCCGTAACCCTGCTCGCCTGCCTGTCTGTCGCCTCCGCATGGGCCGAGGACAAACAGTGCGACGGCAACGGCTATTGCACCCCGCTGGCGCAGCCGGGCAATTCTCTGATGAAGAGCCGCGTATTGCCGCGTCCGCAGGGCGACACGCCGCCCAGCGCGGAATACCGCCTGCCGAATGAAAAGCTGGAGATCGCCCTGCCGTCCGAAACAGATACACCGGCTTACGTCGAACAGCGCATTACCGAGACCGACTCGAAGGCCGATGAAACAAGGCCTATCCATTACACCTCGGGCAAGAATTTTCTCAACGAAGCTTTCAAGAAGCAGTTGCTCGATCTGGTGCAACACGTGGCGGGCAAGACCAACCTGCGCATGAAGATCGTCGGCCATGCCGACGAGCAGCGCCTGTCTCCGAATGCGAAAGCCATCTATGGCGACAACATCGGCCTGTCGAAGGCGCGCGCCAAAGAGGCGGCGGATTTCCTGCATGCGCAGCCGGGTTTTGCCGAGGTGCCGATCAATACGGACGGCAAGGGCGATACGGAACCGAAAGTGCATTGCAAGCGCACAGCCTCCGTGGAGGAGTGGCAGGCCTGCCTGCAGCCCAACCGCCGCGTCGATATTCTCTTGTGGTACGACACGGTCACCGAGAATGTGCAGCAGGTGCCGCGCAAGGTTGAGACACCGGTGCGCGCCGCTGCCGCGTGCGGCAAAACCAGGGCTGGCGATGCCGGTCTGCCGTTCCGCATTTCGGTGGACGGCGAGCCGTTGCTGGATACCGATCTGGCCAACAGCGCCGACGTGACGCGCTGTACCGACGTTGCACTCGATCATGCGGACATCAAGGTGCGTTTCGATGCGCTGGAAGAACAACCGTCGCTAAACCTGACCGCGTTCCCCGATGCGGCGGTGCGCAACCAGCCGGTGCGCTTCACTTCCTACAGCAATTACCGGCACTGGATTGCGCGCGGCGAAGTGCGTTTGTTTGCCGAAGAAAAATCCACGCAGAGCGAACCGCTTGCGGTGTTGCCATTGGACGCACGCGGGCAGGTGTACTGGACGCCGGATGAGAAGGTGGGCGAATCGGTGCGTTATGTGCTGCGCGTGTACGACCGCGACGGCAAGTTCGACGAAACCTTGCCGCAGTTACTGCCGATCGCCATCCATACCGAGCCACTGGAACGCCAATCCGAGCAGCGCGAAAACCTGATCGGCTACGGCGAGAACCATCTGGCGCTGCATAACATTCCGGTGCACGGCGGCGCCGTCACTGCCAATGGCGACAACCTGAAACCCGGCCAGAAAATCCGCTTCATGCAGCAGGAGATCCCGGTCGATGCGAACGGCAAATTTGCAGCGCGCCAGATTTTGCCGCCGGGCAGTTATGCGGTGGATGTCGATGTGCTGGAAGCCAACGACAGCGTGGTGCTGCACTTCGAGCGCAACATTTATATTCCCGACAACGACTGGTTCTACATCGCGCTCGGCGACCTGACGGCGGGCAAGAATGCAACTTCCGGCCCGGCGCAACTGGTGACCGGCGATACGCAGCACTACGACAACAAGGCGTATGTGGATGGCCGCCTGGCGTTTTACCTGAAGGGCAAGGTGAAGGGCGACTGGTTGCTGACGGCTGCGGCGGATACGCAGGAACAGCCGTTGAAAAACCTGTTTTCCAATTTCAGTTCCAAAGACCCGCGCTACCTGTTGCGCCGCCTCGATCCGGATCGCTACTACCCGGTGTACGGCGACGATTCGACCACGGTGGAAGATGCACCGACCAGCGGCAAGTTCTACGTCAAGCTGGCCAAGGGCGATTCGCATGTGATGTGGGGTAACTTCCAGACGCAGATCGCGGGCAGCGACCTGGTGCAATACAGCCGCGGCATGTACGGCGCGAACGTGAAATGGCGCAGCGAGGATGCCACCAGCTTCGGGCAGAAGAAGACGCAGACCGACCTGTTTGCGGGCGACCCCGGCACGCTGGGGGCGCGCGAACAGTTCCGCGGAACCGGCGGTTCGCTGTATTACGTGCAGCACCTGGATGTGACCAGCGGCTCCGAGCATCTGTGGGTGGAAGTGCGCGACAAGGATTCCGGCCTGGTGCTCAAGGTGACGCAACTCAGCGCGGCGCAGGACTACGACTTCGATCCGCTGCAGGGACGCATCCTGTTGCGGTCCGCGCTGCCCTCGACTGCCGACGACAGCCAGTTGGTGCGTGCCGGTTCGCTGTCCGGGAATCCGGTTTACCTGGTGGCGACTTACGAATATGTTCCCGGCGTCAGTCAGGCCAACAACATGACGGTGGGCGGCCGCGTCTCGCAGTGGTTGGGCGACAGCGTGCAGGTCGGCGTGACCGGCTACCGCCAGGGTGACGCGGCGACGCGCCAGAAACTGGGCGGAGTGGATGCGACTTATCGCATCACGCCCGGCACCTATGTGAAGGCTGAAGCGGCGCGTTCGGATGGTGCGGGCACCGCGACGCAGTCATCCGCTACCGGTGGTTTCGATTTCAATTCGATTGCTTCTCCCGGCGGTACAGCCAGTGCCAACCGCGTCGAGGCGGCAGTCGATCTGGCTGAAGTCTCCTCCGGCAAGGGCAAGCTGAACGGCTACTGGCAGGAGCGCGGCAAGGGCTTCTCGTCGCCCGGGTTGGTTGCTACTGAAGATATCCAGCAGAAAGGGTTTGCAACCGACGTGGAAGTCGCCAAGGACACCACGCTGCAGACCAAGGCCGATGTCAGGGATGCGGCAAGCCAGAGCAGCAAGGTGCTTTCCGCGTCGGTGCGGCATCAGTTCACCGCGAACTGGGCGGGTAGCGTGGGCACGCGTTTTGACGATCTCACTACATCCGTCGTCAATGCGAGTCCGACCCTGTCGCAAAACGGCGCGCGCACCGATCTCGGTGCGCAGGTGGAATACGTGCCTGACAGCACGACGGATAAGCCGGACTGGAAAGCCTACGGCTTTGCGCAGGACTCGCTCAAGCATTCCGGCAATCGCACCGCCAATGATCGCCTCGGCGCAGGCGGCAGCAAGCGTTTGAACGAAAAGTTCAACATGCTGGGCGAAGTGTCCGGCGGCAGCGGCGGCGTGGGCGGCAAGGTGGGCGGCGAATGGCAGACCTCCGACCGCAGCCAGTTGTATATAAACTACGTGTCGGATACGGACCGCACCGACAGTCTGTACCGCGGTCGCCAAAGCACTCTGGTTTCCGGTGCCAAGACGCGCTACACCGACAGTCTCTCGATTTACGGCGAAGAGCGTCTATTGAACGGCGTCGGACAATCCGGGCTGATGCACGCATTCGGCCTCGATCTGGCGGCACAGGACGGCTGGAACTTCGGCTTCAAGGGCGAAGCCGGGAATCTGGCCGATGCTCAGGCCGGCGATTTCAGCCGCAGGGCGCTCACGTTCAGCACCGGACGGGTGATCGGAAAAACAAAATACGCGGGTAACGTGGAATGGCGCAATGAAGACGGATCGCTCATCGGTCGTCGCACAACCTGGCTGGTGCGCAACTCGCTCGGTTACCAGGTAGATGAGGACTGGCGTTTCATCGGAAAACTTAACTTCTCGATTTCGGACAGCAGTCTGGGTAGCGCGTACAACGCGGATTACACTGAGTTCGTAACGGGCTACGCCTGGCGCCCGGTGGAAAACGACAAGCTGAATGCATTGTTCAAGTACACGTACTTTGCCAACCGGCCTTCGTCTGCGACGGTCAGTACGACCGCTGTTTCGACGGACTACGAACAGCGCAGTCATATCCTGGCGACCGATGCCATGTATGACGTCAGGCCCTGGTTGAGTATCGGCGGCAAATACGGTTACCGCCGTTCGGAGATGCGCTCACCTGCCGTTACAGGCGATTGGCAGAATGCCGATGCGAACCTGGTGATCGCCCGTGCCGACTGGCATTTCGTGCAAGAATGGGATGCGCTGGCGGAACTGCGCCGACTGAGTGTTCCGGCGGCCAATGACCGCCGTTCCGGCGCGCTGCTGGCGATCTACCGGCATATCGACCGCAACGTGAAAATCGGCGCCGGTTACAACTTCGCCGACTTCTCCGACGATATGACGGATATGTCTTACCGCGCTCGCGGCTGGTTCATCAATCTGATCGGGGAGTTTTAAACCCGGTTAATTCATTAGCGCCACGTCCCCTTCCCCTTGCACACGCAGGGGGAGGGGCTGGTCTGCTGTCGGGTGATGTGCAAAGCAGACCTGCTCTGTTTGATCCTTTGACGATGGTCTGAGCGATTGCAATGCGCGTCAGCTTTTCGGCCATAGCAGCCGCCATTGGTTGGTCCACGTTACGTCTGCTGAGCAGATCGAAGCTGACATCTCTGAAGTTCATTTGCGTCCGCACTTGTCATTCACTATTATGCGGACAGGTCGATACATATCATCGTGTATTTAAAAGAAAATTGTGATGAACATCGCAACTCTCCATTTATTATTATGCGGACACGGGTGTTCGCATAATAATCGTTAGGGTTTGGGAATGGAGAGGCTATTCGCGGTGGTACTTGAATCAATGGATGCAGCGTTCCAAGACTATGCAGCCGCATTGCCTAAGCCGGAACGCGTGCGTCAGGGAGATGGATGGAACTATCGCTTCAAAACACAAGATGTCTATCACGCGGTCGTCTTGAAGCTCGCCTTGGTGCAGAGCGCTCTTCGTGCCGCGCTAATCCTCAACAGGAGCGGCTACGTGATGGAGCAAGGGATGCTTCAGCGCGTCATTGACGAAGCAAACGAGGACATCCTGTTCCTCGTCTACGCGATCACGAACGACACCATCACCGAACTACACACAAGATACTTAGCAGCCTTTTGGGCGGAGGAGTTCGGCGACTTCGACAATCCGACCGACTCTCACCAAAGTCGCGACATGATTCGGCGCGAAAAGATTCGAGCTTGCCTCGCCCGAATTGAAGGAAGAGATCTAGACCCGAGTACCGCTGTCAAAGTGACGAAGGTAGTTAGTAAAGCATACTCCGGTTTTGTGCACGGCGCGTCACCGCACATCATGGAGATCTATGGCGGTGATCCACCACACTTCCACATTCGCGGTGTACCGCCGAGAATTCCCGAGTACCAACGCGACCTTGCTAATTACATCTATCGCGGGCTCCTGTCACACATCTTCGCGGCAAAGCTGTTTGGATCCCAGACTCATGTGGATGCGCTGATGAAATTCAAACAGACAATGGAGCTAGCAATGGGGAGCGACTTTGCCACTAAACCCTAACATGCGGTTTCAGCCGCCGACGTACTCGCTTCGCTCGTTCGGCGCGGCTGAACCTGTACGCTATGTTTTGGGCAGCAAGTTTCATTAGCAACTAAGAAGCTTCGAGGCCAATCGATGCACTACAGCGCAAATATGCTATGCCATTGCGGAAGCGGAAAGAAATACAAACGCTGCTGCCGAGCCAAGGACGAGGGGATGCAAAGTCTTTTTCAAAAGCTTTCCTCCGGAAAACTTCCATTCACGGCACAGATCATTTCAAAAAGTGGTGAGGCCAGTTCGATGGAAGTTAGCCATGCATCTATTACTCAGAACGGCCGCACTACGGTTCTACTGGATGAAAAAGTCACTCTAGCAACAAACTCCGTGCGCGGAGATACGACAACAGCTTCAGTTGCCTCAATATCCATCCCCGCAGATAGGGTAGCGTCAGGATCAATTCGGACAGTAGGTAATGCTTCTGTGTCGAATGCGGGGCCTCCCCCACAAATATTACTCTTCGGTGGCAAGAAGGAGCTCAAGGCGAAAAGTAAATCGGGTTTGCTATTCGTTGTGGCACGAATAAAAGTAGATCGCGCCACTCAAATTGAATGCTTCGATTTCTTGTTTGGTGAGCGTGGTCAGAGTGAGCATGTCAACGAGTCAGGTGAAAAGCAAAGGCCCCACCTCGTTTGTTATCCAAATGGCAGTGGAGCATTCATTAGACTGTCCGGGCACAATTGCGAGATCGAGAGCGATATGCAGTACCACGCCGATGCACGACAAGTGGTCCCGCAACAATTGCGCATAAAGTCAACTGACTCCGGCCAAACGATTGAGGTTGAATTCGTAGCAGAGAATCCAAATAGGATTGTCTTGAATGAAATCCGCTTCACAGACTAGGAAACATAATTCACGTTGAATGTCTGTTCTCAAGGTCAAACCGGAAGCAATTCAGACTCATCTGGAACGGCGCACCGAACATCGGACTATGTCTGACAGATGAAGTCTGGGTTACTACAGCGGCGCATTACTACAGCGGCGCGCAGCTATATTGTTCCGTGCAGGTATTTCTTGCGCTGCGGCTCGGGGAAACGTTCGATGGCGTAGCGCAGCATGGTGCGCGGCATATCGCGATAATGTTTGAGCAGGAAACCTTCTTCTGCGGCAAGGTCTCGCTTGCCCATTTCACGCAGCATCCAGCCAACTGCCTTGTGCATCAGGTCGTGTTCGTCCTGCAGCAGGGTTTTTGCGATCTTCAGCGTGTCATCGAAATTGTGCAGGCGGATGAAGTGCAGGGTGGAGAGGATGGCGATGCGCCGTTCCCACAGCATGGGTGAGCGCGCCAGTTTGTGCAGTACCTTGCGCGAACGGTCCTGCAGGTGGCGGCCGACGATGTGCGGCGCGGAGACATCTACCAGGTCCCAGTTGTTGATGCGCGCGGTGTTGCCCAGATAAAGATCGTAGGCGACGGTCTGGTCTTCAGGGGCCGCTCGCTGGTAGAACTGCATCAGCAACAGCAGGGCAAACAACCGCTCTTCGTGGTATTTCGAATCCAGCAGTGCGGAGATGGTGTCGAGGTCGGCATCGGCGTGTTGTTTTGCCAGTGCGCGCAACGGCGGAACCTTGATGCCGAGAAATACATCGCCCTCGCCGTATTGGCCGGGGCCGGTCTTGAAGAATCGCTGCAGGATTGCTGCTGTCTCGGGTGAGGCGAGGGCGCTAAGTTCTTTGCTGATAGTAGTTGCCAATTTGGTCATGGGTTGGCTGCGGCGTATGAGAGATGACGTTGGGGAAGATAAGCGCACCCACATGCTATTACAACATTGGCAACTATTGATAGTTGACACTCTGTTTTGCAGAGTGATACGCTCTGTAAAACAGAATGCGAATCCGGGAAGGCAATTCCATCGGGACGTTGGCACGTGGCGTGGCTTGGAATGCTGATCAGTATGTGCGGCCAGTGTGCTTTTGTCGTCGGCGTTTCTGATTCGCTTTGATGGGGCGATTTGCGGTTAATCAAAACTGATGGAATAGAACTCAGGAGTTTGCCATGTCACAACTAGCCAACCAGCAACTCGATGCCATCCACTCGATGTTGTCTGCGGGTCACCGCAATTTGCGTGTTGAGCGGCACAGCTTGGTGCTTTGGGGACTGGGCTGCGGTGGTTTGATTCTGGCCAGCAACCATATTTTTACCGCTGAGCAATATCCGTCAATGGAGCAGCGTGCTTTTGCCTGGCTGATCCTGTTGACGCTGGCCGTTTCCGGAATAGCTCTGCTGGACTGGCATCTCACCCGTCAAGTTAAGCAAGCGCGCGATGAAACATGGTCGTTCATCCATAAGCAGTTACTCAAGGTGTTATGGCTGCTGATGGCAGTTGGTGTGCTGTTGACTTTCGCCACATTTTTCTTCGGCGGCAGCTACATGATCTTTGCATCCTGGGTCGTATTGGTTGGGCTGGGTCTGTATGTGCATGGGCTATTTTCCGAAGAATTGCTGGAGTGGGTGGGCGCGCTGATCATCGCCATCGGAATCGGGATGCTCGCGTTCCGCCTGAAATACACCGATCTGCAATGGGTTGCCTCGTCGACGCTGGGATTGGGGCTACCGTTGCTGTCGCTCATGCTGGATCGCGGCCGGCAACGGGCGGCGCAGGTGCGTCTGCTGCAATCCGTGGGCTGGCTGTTGTGCGTATTGATTCCGCCGCTGCTGGCGCATCAATTCGTTTCGCCGGGTGTGCTGCAGGATGCGCCGGTCGTGTCGTATGAACAATTCCGCCGGCAGCCCGGCGCGAAGCAGGCGGTTACGCTGCCTGCCGGAATGACGCTTCCGGTCAAACTTGATGTTTCGGGCAATCTGTTTCGCGCCGGCGATGAGGTCACTTTTCCGCTGGTGTTGAACGAGCCGTTGCTCGTCATGATGAACGAGGGAAAGCCTACCGGCGAGATACGTGCGAACGGCAGCGACTGGATACCGTGGCACGATACGCTCACGATCCAGATACCAAAGATTACGGCGGAATATGTCGCAGGCGATGGCGCCTTGATACGCAGCAGCCTGATCGTGAAGGTCATCGGCCAGGACACCCCGACAAAATAGGTTTGAAGAAAAGTACCAATCGAAAATTACGAAACCGGACATTCAATTTTTCAACGTACAAGGAGAATCTCATGAAACTTGCATCCCTGATGATAGCTGTTGCTTGTGCCACGCTGACCGCCTGTGCCAGCCTGCCACCCAGCTCCTCCGAAATTGCCAAGGTCCCGCAGGTTCGTTTTGGGCAGCCTTTGCCGAAGGAGGGCGATTATGTTTTGTTGTATCCGGCCGGGACGCCATTACCGGTGTCAGTCACGGTGGGTGGCAACCTGTTCGAACAGGAACAGCAGGCAACGCTGCTTGTCACGCTCAAGCGCGATGTCTATTCATATCGCAGGTTTGCGAGCTTTGACGGAAAGAACTGGTGCCGGGGGTTCGAACTGTTCAACACCGAATTCAAGCTCGAGATTCCGCAGAAGGATGGCACTAACGCGGGAATGCTGCGCCTGGACATGAATCAAAAATAGGAAATATCATGGAAACGCTGGATTCACTATTGCACCAACCTTTGCGCACCCAGCTCGCCGCCTTTCTGGCGGGCGCGGGTGAAGCGACTTTCGCCGAACTCAAACGGCAACTGGACGTCTCCGACGGCAATCTGGATTCGCACTTGAAGAAACTCATTGCCGCCGATTATGTGGCCGTGCGCAAGGACGACAGTGCCGCGCGCATCCAGACCTGCTATGCGCTGACCAAGACCGGGCGCGCTGCACTGCAAAACTACATTACGGCATTACAGAAGCTGCTCCCTTTGGATAGTCCCGCGTCTTCGTCCGCTGTTATCAAGCGCGGGACAAAATTACAGACAAACTGAACAGCACGAATCACCTTAACCAAAATCAGGAATCGAAGAATGAACCTTAAAACAGTTTTCATTTGTGCCACGCTGATTTTAGCGTTTTCGGTTGACGCGGCGGAATTGACGATCAACGGCACAGTGCTGGAAAAAGGCACGCGCAATCCGATACAGGGTGTGATCGTTTCGGTGCAGGATCAAGCCGTCCTTTCCGCAGTGTCCGATGTCAAAGGACACTTCCAGATCACCCTGCCTGCGGCAGGTAGTTACATCCTGATGGCATCGAATTCGGGTTTCACGGCAACACTCGCCGTACAACTGGCGGAGGATAAGCCGCTGCCATCGCCGACGTTCTACCTGCGCGTGCCGGAAACTCTGGGCGAGATGGTGGTGACGGCAGAACGCAGTCCGGACCAGGTCAGCAAGAATGCCCTCAGCGGCAAGACCGTGCGCAAACTCGCCGGATCCAGCGGCGACCCGTTGCGCGCGCTGCAGACTTTGCCGGGCGTGGCCACGGTGGGGAGCAGCAGCGCGCCGGCGGTGCGCGGCTCAGGCCCGGGCGATAACGCTTACTACGTTGATGGTTTGCCTGTTAACAGGATATTTCACTTTGGCGACATCAGCGTATTCAACGCCGACCTGATTGAAGACTTCAATCTGTATAGCGCGGCGTTTGGCCCGCACTATGGCGATGTGACCGGTGCAGTGATCGATGTCGCGTTGCGCGAACCGCGCAAGGATCGTTTTGGTGGCAAGGTGGACGTTAATTTGATGGGTGCCAATTTCCTGGTGGAGGGGCCTCGCAGCGACGATCAGTCATTCTATTTTGCGGCGCGGCGCAGCTATGTCGATCTGCTCGTCAAGCAAGTTGAGGATAAAGGCGTGACGCTGCAGGTGCCGCACTTCTGGGACTATCAGGGCAAGTATTTGTGGAAAGTGAACGATACCAGTCGCCTGACGTTTCACATGCTGGGTACATCCGATGTGCTGAAGCTGAGTATTGCTCCCACTGCCGATATCGCCCAGAAGCAGCCGGTGCTGGCCGGGAATGCGGCATTTTCCGAAATCAGTGCCATGCAGGCTGTGGTGCTGGATACGTTGCTGTCGGGCGGATCGAACAATACGCTGTCTTTTGAGCATACCAACAATCGTTCATCCAGCGCACTCGGTACGGCGGGCACCCTGAGCCTGACCCAGGATAATCTCCTGCTGCGCGATCAGGTGCGTTTTGAATTGTCCGAAGGGCACGAGTTGTCGTTGGGAACCGAACTGGCCAATGCCAAGGTCAAAATCAACGCGGATTTTCTGAATGCAACCTGCACGCAATTCAATCCGAATTGCGACTTGTCGTCAGCGACACGGCAGCAACTCAATGATGAATTCAGTACCAACGCAATGAGTGTTTCCGCGCAGGACCGCAAGCGTGTCCTGTCGTACCTGACACTCATCGGCGGCGTGCGCTACAGCAAGGAAAATTATGCGCACAAATCCTACACCGAGCCGCGCCTGGGGGCGGAATGGGAATGGAGCGAGCAGACCATGTTCACCGCCGGCTGGGGAAGGCATAACCAGTACCCGACCGGTGCCCAGTGGGTGCGTGTGTTCGGCAACCCCATGCTGGATCACATTCGTGCCGACCACAGCGTGCTGGGAGTCAAACACAAGGTCGATGCGGACTGGAACTGGAAGGCGGAGACCTACTACAAGAAATTCAGCAATCTGGTGGTCAATGACCCGGTGCTCAACTACATCAATGCGGCGAGCGGCAAAGCTTATGGACTTGAGTTGCTGATCAAGAAAGAAGAGACCGACAAGCTCTCCGGCTGGTTTGTGCTCAACCTTGCGAAATCGCAACGCCGTAACGACGTCACCGGCGAGGCGTTCCGCTTCGAGTATGATCAGCCGGTCAATACCACGCTGGTGGGAACATACAAACTATCGGATAACTGGTCGTTCGGAGCCAAGTGGGCTTTCCACTCCGGCACGCCCTACACGCCCATCAACGGCACCACTGGTGCCATTTATCCAGATGGACGTCCTGTTCCCGCCTATGCCGCAGTGAATTCGGGCACGCTGCCCGTTTATCACCGCCTCGATTTGCGGCTGGATCGCAACTACGTATTCGATAAATGGAAGTTCAACACCTACTTTGAGCTGAACAATATCTACCAGCGCAAGGAAGTCGTCGGCTACACCTACAACGCTACCTATACCAGCAAGGAACCGGTGTACTCATTCGTGCTGCCGTTCTCGTTCGGGGTGCAGGGTGAGTTTTAATAGCTGCAAATGTGAATCTGTGGGGCCGGCAAGCCATATTGACCACAGAGAACTTGGGTGTTTTTGAGTCAAAAACGCCTAAAGTTGCCCAAATAGTTGCCGATAAACAATATGACGGACAAGCGGAATTGTGACCGTGGCGGTTATAAGGAGAATGAGATGACAGTTAATCCACTGAATGCAGGCAACAACTACGTTTCCCAGGTGCAGCCCCAACCGCAGTCCCAGGTTGAGCGGGCAGCGGAAGCAGAGAATGACAAGGACAGTGACGATGCCAAAAAGGCAGCGGCAGCGGCGACGGGCGTTCCTATTCAGCCTACGGTTAATACCAGCGGTCAGAAAGTCGGCGCTGTCATCAACGTCAAAGCCTGACGATTACGTAGCGAAGCAGGGGTAAGAGAGGGCGGGCGTGGTCTTTGGACCACGCCCGTTTGTTTTGTCGGCTTGCCTGACGTGCCACTTGAAAAAGCGCCAGTCTGCCCATAGATAAGTCACAGGCGGAGAGCTTTCCGCCCCAACTTCAAGGAAAGGAGAAAGAAATGGCCAACATCACCAGGTTCAGTCCGACCAGCGATGCACTGGATGATTTGTTTCGAGGTTTCTTTATGCAACCGGTGCGCTTCGAGGGGCAGCCGGAAATGCAGATCAAGATGGATGTGAGCGAAGACGACAAGGCTTATACCGTCCACGCCGATATTCCCGGCGTGAAGAAAGAGGATATTCACGTGAATATCGACGGAAAACAGGTGTCGATCAGCGCCGAAGTGAAGGACGAGAAGGAGGTCAAGGAAGGCGAAAAACTGCTGCGCAGCGAACGCTATTACGGCAGCGTTTCACGGGCTTTCTCGCTGGCGCAGGATGTCGACGAAGCCACCGCCGTGGCAAAATACAACGATGGCGTACTTGAATTGACGTTGCCGAAGAAGGTGGCTGCAAGCGCCAAAAAGCTGGTCATCCAGTAAGCGCTGACTTTTGCTCAAACGGGCGGCTAGAAGCCGCCCGTTTTGTTTTTTATGCGGTAGAATGCGCGCAGATTTATGAAGGAATTCACATGCCATTGACCGTTGCCACCGCCGCCCAGAAAGCCCGCACCCTGTCCGAAGCGCTGCCGTATATCCAGCGCTTCTTCGACAAAACCATTGTTATCAAGTACGGCGGTAACGCCATGACCGACCCCAAGCTGCAGGAAGGCTTTGCACGCGACGTCGTGCTGCTCAAGCTGGTTGGCATGAACCCGGTGGTTGTTCACGGTGGCGGTCCGCAAATCAACGACCTGTTGCAGAAGGTCGGCAAGAAGGGCGAATTTGTTCAGGGCATGCGCGTCACCGACGAAGAGACCATGGACGTGGTCGAGATGGTGCTGGGCAAGGTCAACAAGGACATCGTCAATCTCATCAACCGCTACGGCGGCAAGGCTGTGGGATTGACCGGCCAGGATGGCAGTTTCATTCGTGCCGAGAAAATGCTGCTGGAAAGCATTGCCGAGCCGGGCAAGATGCTGGATATTGGCTTGGTCGGCGACATCAACAAGATCGATCCCTCCATCATCACATTCTTGGACTCGGGCGATTTCATTCCCGTCATCGCACCCATCGGCGTGTCACCGGACGGCGAGACGCTGAATATCAATGCAGACGTGGTGGCCGGCAAGCTGGCCGAAGTGCTGCGCGCCGAAAAACTGGTTCTGTTGACCAATACGCCGGGCGTGTTGGACAAGGACGGCAATTTGCTTACCGGACTCACACCAAAACAGATCGACGGACTGGTTGCGGATGGCACGCTGTCCGGCGGCATGCTGCCCAAGATCGGCTCGGCGCTGGATGCCGCGCGCGGCGGGGTGAAAGCGGTACACATTATCGACGGGCGTGTGGAGCATGCGCTGTTGCTGGAAATTCTGACGGACGAAGGTGTGGGCACGCTCATCAAGAGCAAATGAACGGGCGCGTCTGGATATTTGACCTCGATAACACGCTGCACAACGCCACTGCGCATGTCTTTCCGTATATCAATCGCAGCATGACGGCGTACCTGCAGGAACACCTGCAGTTGGATGAAGACGAAGCGAATGCTTTGCGTGTGGATTACTGGCAGCGCTATGGCGCGACGCTGAGCGGATTAATGAAACACCACGGCACCGACCCGGATCATTTTTTGTGGCACACGCACCAGTTTCCGGATCTGCCACACATGGTGCTGCGCGAACCGCGTCTGCGCCAGGTGTTGAGAAACCTGCCGGGCAGGAAGGTCGTGTTTTCCAACGCACCTTTGCATTACGCTCTGGCTGTGTTGAAGTTGTTGCGCATTGACGACATGTTCGACGACGTGTTTTCCATCGAGCATTCGCGCTATAAACCGAAACCGCAAATGGAAGGTTTCCGGCGCCTGTTGCGCAAGCATCGTCTGCAGGCGGCGCAGTGCGTGATGGTTGAAGACAGCGCGGAGAACCTTCAGACGGCCAAGCGGCTGGGAATGCGTACCGTGTGGGTGAGCGCTGCATTAAGGGCGCCGAGTTATGTGGATGTGAAGATACGCGATGTACTGGAACTGCCACGTGCAGTGTCCAAACTTTGAGAGGGGAAAAGCATGGCAACCAAACAACCTGGCGAAAGAAAACTACAGATCCTGCAAACCGTCGCCGAGATGCTGGAACAGCCCAAGGGCGAAAAGATCACCACCGCCGCCTTGGCCGCGCGGCTCGACCTTTCCGAGGCGGCGCTGTATCGCCACTTCGCCAGCAAGGCGCAGATGTTCGAAGGACTGATTGAATTCATCGAACAGACCGTGTTCGGGCTGGTCAACAAGATCGCCACCGAAGAGCAGGATGGTCTGAAGCAGGTGGAAGGCATCCTCGCGCTGTTGCTCGGCTTTGCCCAGAAGAACCGCGGCATGACGCGAGTGCTCATCGGCGATGCACTGGTGAACGAGGACGAACGCCTGCAACAACGTATCAACCAGTTCCTCGACCGCATCGAAACCACGCTCAAGCAGGCACTGCGCATCGCCGACACGCAGGGAAAACTGGCTGCAGGCGACGATATCGGCGCGCATGCCAACCTGCTGTTGTGCTTTGTTGTCGGGCGCTGGAACCAGTTTGGCAAGAGTGGCTACACGCGCGACCCAATGGCGCAATGGCCGCAGCAGTGGGGAATTATCCGCTCGCAGTTCAAGTGATTTTGTGAAGCGGGTGGAGCGTTTCAGTCCACGAATTTGATCTGATTTCGAGGGAAGTCACATGATTCTGATACTGGATGCAAACACGCAAACCGAAAGTGCCGAATACCGGCAGTTGATGAACCATCTGGCCGGCCTGCAGGGCGTGCAGAGCCGGGTGCATATCGAGCACGGCGCAGAACAGAATCTCACCGAGATCTATCTCATCGGCAACACCAAATCGCTGGACATCGAGGACATGCGCAGCCTGCCCTGCGTTGAGCGCGTGGTGCGCGTGTCGCAGGAATACCGCATCCTCGGGCGGCATAAGGACGACACGCGTCCTGCATACTTTGATTACAACGGTGTGCGTTTCGGGCAGGACACGCTGAATGTCTTTGCCGGGCTGTGCGCGGTGGATAACCCCGAACATGTGGAAATCATGCTGCGCGTGCTGCGCGACAACGGCCAGGTCTGCACCCGCATGGGCGCCTACAAGCCGCGTACCAGTCCTTATGCTTTCCAGGGACACGGCAAGACTTGCCTGCCATATGTGTTCGAGCTGGCCGGCAAATACGGCATCAAGGTGATCGCCATGGAGATCACGCACGAATCACACCTGAACGAGATCGCCGAGGCGCTGCAGCAGACCGGCAACCCCACCGGCGTGATGCTGCAGATTGGCACGCGCAACACGCAAAATTTCGAACTGCTCAAGATCGTCGGCCGCCAGCAGCAATTCCCCGTGTTGCTCAAGCGCGGCTTCGGCATCACTCTGGATGAATCGCTGAACGCCGCGGAATACCTGGCCTCCGAAGGCAACCGCAATGTCGTGTTCGGCCTGCGCGGCATGAAGACCAACATGGGCGATCCGCACCGCAATCTGGTCGATTTCGCCCATGTGCCGGTGGTGAAGCGCCTGACGCGCATGCCTGTCTGCGTCGATCCTTCCCATTCGGTCGGCACGCGCGCTTCCTCTCCCGACGGCATCCTCGACGTCATGCATGTCACCGCCCAAGGCGTGCTGGCCGGGGCAAACATGGTGCTGGTGGATTTTCATCCCGCGCCATCACAAGCCTTAGTGGACGGTCCACAGGCGCTGCTGCTGAAAGAACTACCGCATTTTCTGGAAGATGTGCAGATCGCGCGCGAGGCTTACCTGAAGCGGGTGGGGTTGGTGCAGAAGTATCGGTAAAGTCGGCAATGATTAATGATCTTGGATTCTATATTTTTGTTTGCTTAATTGTACTTACGGTCATTTATTTGATTATTTACGTTTGCTTTGAAAAAACGATTAAATCTATTGAGAAAGAAGAGCGAGCGAAGAAAGATGACATTCCTCTTTTGCTCATGATTCGACTGGCTAAGAGGTTCTCGATTAAGCAACCGGTGTTTGGCGCGATATATCTGTATATCTTGTATTTCATGCTCGGCATGGTTCCGACTTATTTCTTCTTGTGGATTTTGGAAATGGTAATTAAGTAGTCAAGTGTTGGTTGCACCTCCAAATAAAAGCCGTTATATTCCCACCCATGCACTTCTCTAGACACATCTCGCAACTACACTCCACCTTCAGCCTGCTGGCGGCGCTGAAGCTGCGCTCGCGCGCAAACTAAACCCCCACCCCACAAGTATCAAAACAGGCGGCTCGGTTGGTGTTGAGCTGTGGATGAACAATTGCGATGGAGTAAAAAATGACTGACAAATTAATCATATTCGACACAACCTTGCGTGACGGCGAGCAAAGTCCCGGCGCATCCATGACCAAGGAAGAGAAGTTGCGCATCGCGCGCCAGTTGGAAAAACTGGGCGTGGATGTGATCGAGGCGGGCTTTGCGGCCGCCAGCCCCGGCGATGCCGATGCGATCCACAGCATTGCCAAAGTCATTGAGCGTTCTACCGTGTGTTCGCTGGCGCGTGCCAGCGAAAAGGATGTGC
>CAYOJU010000031.1:0-2005 GCA_964404355.1 uncultured Sideroxydans sp.
ACTTGCGATGCCTTGGTCGGGATCGTGGTGTTCTTCTTGATCAGCTTGGTCATCACGCCGCCCATGGTCTCGATACCCAGAGACAACGGAGTCACGTCCAGCAGCAGCACGTCCTTCACTTCGCCTTGCAGCACACCGCCCTGGATCGCAGCACCTACAGCAACTGCTTCGTCCGGGTTCACGTCCTTGCGCGCTTCCTTGCCGAAGAATTCTTTCACTTTCTCTTGCACCATCGGCATACGGGTCTGGCCACCGACCAAAATCACGTCGGCTATGTCGGCGTTGGTTACGCCCGCATCCTTCATGGCGATCTTGCACGGCTCGATCGTGCGTGCGACCAGGTCTTCGACGATACTTTCCAGCTTGGCGCGGGTAATCTTCACGGCCAGGTGTTTCGGACCGGAGGCATCGGCTGTGATGTAAGGCAGATTCACTTCGGTCTGCTGTGCGGAAGACAACTCGATCTTGGCTTTTTCCGCCGCATCTTTCAGACGTTGCAAGGCCAGCATGTCCTTCTTCAGGTCCACGCCGGTTTCTTTCTTGAATTCTTCCACCAGGAATTCGATCACGCGCATGTCGAAGTCTTCGCCGCCCAGGAACGTGTCGCCGTTGGTGGACATGACTTCGAATTGGTGCTCGCCGTCGATCTCAGCGATGTCGATGATGGAGATGTCGAACGTGCCGCCGCCTAGGTCATACACCGCGATCTTGCGGTCGCCTTCCTGTTTGTCCAGGCCGAACGCCAGCGCGGCTGCGGTCGGTTCGTTGATGATGCGCTTTACGTCCAGACCGGCGATGCGGCCTGCATCCTTGGTGGCTTGGCGTTGGCTGTCGTTGAAGTAGGCTGGCACTGTGATGACGGCCTCGGTGACGGGTTCGCCCAAGTAGTCCTCGGCGGTCTTCTTCATCTTCATCAACACTTCGGCGGAGATTTCCGGTGCGGAGATTTCTTTGTCGCGCACCTTCACCCATGCGTCGCCGTTCTTGGCCTTGACAATGGTGTAGGGAACCATGTTGATGTCTTTCTGTACCATCGGCTCTTCGAAACGACGGCCGATCAGGCGTTTCACGCCATACAGGGTGTTCTTGGGGTTGGTCACGGCCTGACGTTTGGCGGGCGCACCCACCAGCACTTCACCATCTTCCATGTAGGCGATGATGGAGGGGGTCGTGCGCGTACCTTCCGCGTTCTCGATCACTTTGGTCTTGCCGTTTTCCATGATGGCCACGCAGGAGTTCGTCGTGCCCAGGTCGATACCGATGATTTTTCCCATGATGCTTTCCTTTCAGTTGAATTCGTAAGTAATGAATACTTTTATTGCCTTGCCACCTAACATCTGGGCGGCATCGGATATTTCAAGAGCTTAGCCAGTAGCTGGTTGCTTGTAGCTTGTAGCCAACCCGGCCTTGCTACAAGCTACCGGCTACGGGCTACAAGCTTCAGTCCTTTCCCTTCGCCACCATGACCAGTGCCGGGCGCAAAATGCGGTCGTTCAAGGTGTAACCCTTCTGCATCACGTTGACCACGGTATTGGCTTCCTGCTCGCTTTCCAGCATGCCGATGGCCTGGTGCTTGTGCGGATCGAGCTTTTCGCCCATAGGGTTGATTTCCTTGATGTTGAACTTGTCGAACACGCCGGAAAGCTGCTTCAGGGTCAGCTCCATGCCGCTCTTGAAGCTTTCGATGTTTTCGGTCTGCACGGCCATGCCGGCTTCCAGGCTGTCTTTCACTGCCAGCATTTCGTTGGAAAAGCGCTCCACGGCGAACTTTTGTGCCTTGCTCACGTCTTCGGCGGCACGGCGGCGAATGTTCTCGCCTTCGGCCTTGGCGTACATCCAGGCATCGTAGTGTTCCTGTGCCTTGAGCTCAGCAGCTTTCAGCAAGTCCTCGAGGCTGGGTACCTTGTCCAAAGGCTGCTCCGATGGCGTTTCAGTGTCGGCCGATGTGGCCTTTTGCTCGATCTGCTGGGTGTTTTCGTTCTGTTCCATGCGTCTCTCCTGTTTT
>CAYOJU010000031.1:2105-25379 GCA_964404355.1 uncultured Sideroxydans sp.
CTTTTGCTCGATCTGCTGGGTGTTTTCGTTCTGTTCCATGCGTCTCTCCTGTTTTGACTTGGGGCTAATTGGGGCGCGATTCCGGATTTCAAGTGCCATGCTGAAATATTTTTCCGCATGAGATAATGCGTGCCGTTCAGTAGCCTGTCTGTTATGTCCACCACAAAGAACTACCACTGGCGCATCGCCGGTTTCTATTTTTTCTACTACGCCTTCGTGGGGATGTTCTCGCCCTACTGGAGCCTGTACCTCAAATCCATCCATTTCGATGCCATCGAGATCGGTATTTTGATGTCGATCCAGCCGGTAATGCGCATGGTGGCGACCAACGTCTGGGGCTGGCTGGCGGACCATACCGGGAAACGGTTGTTGGTGGTGCAGATGGCGGCAAGCCTGAGCGCGCTGTTCTATCTGTGGATGTTCGTTGCGACCGGCTTCTGGGCGGTGTTCCTGGTGATGGCGCTGATGAATTTTTTCTGGAGCGCATCCATGCCGCTGGTGGAAGCGACCACGCTGACCTATCTTGGCAAGAACACCGCGCACTATGGGCGCATCCGTTCCTGGGGATCCATCGGCTTTATCGTATCGGTGGTGGGGTTGGGGTATGCCTTCGATTATGTCGCCATCGCCTGGCTGCTGTGGGCGGGACTGGTGTGCGAGGTCGGCATCCTGATCTTCTCGCGCCAGATTCCCGGGACCGAGGTGTTGGCGCATCACACCGATCACCAGCCGATCAGGCAGATCGTGCTGCAACCGCGCGTGCTGGCACTGTTTGGCGGGTGCTTCCTGATGGCGGTGGCGCACGGCCCTTACTACACTTTTTATTCTATTTATCTGGTGGAACACGGGTACGCCAAGAGCGCGGTTGGGGTACTGTGGGCGCTGGGAGTGATTTGCGAGATCGGTGTGTTTTTCGTGATGCCGTCCCTGGTCAGACGCTTCGGGTTTGTGCGCATCCTGCTGGCCAGTTTTGTTGCGGCCGTATTGCGCTTCCTGCTTATCGGCTGGGCAATCGACTGGGTGGTGCTGGCGCTGTTTGCGCAAATGCTGCATGCGATGACTTTCGGCTCGTTCCATGCTTCATCGCTCGGCATGGTGCATGAGTTCTTCCAGGGACGGCACCAATCCAAAGGGCAGGCATTGTTCGGCAGCTTTACCTATGGCGCGGGCGGTATGTTGGGAGGTCTTGCTAGCGGGCCGATCTGGCAGCACTGGGGGGCTTCCGCCTTGTACACATTCAGCGCCGGTGCAGCGCTGCTGGGCTTCATTCTGATGTGGTGGAAACTGCGCAAAATGGCATGAAACCGGGCGGTTTTGGCAAAGCTCAAAGCGGCAACGCTGTTTTGTCTACCACCCTGCGCAATACAAAGCTGGAGTGGACGCCGGTTACTCCCTTGATTCGGGTGATGCGGTTAAGCAACAGTTCCTGATAGGCATCCATGTCTTTCACGATTACCTTGAGCTGGTAGTCGGCATCCTGCCCTGTAATCAGCAGGCATTCCAGCACGTCCGGGATTTCAACCACCTTCGCCTCGAAGTTGGCGAGGCGCTCGGGTGTATGTTGATCCATCGAGATCAGGATCAGCGCCATCAGGGACAGCCCCAGTTTTTTCGCGTCGAGTAGCGCACGGTATCCGGTGATGAGTCCCGATTCCTCCAGGGCGTGCAGTCGGCGCAAGCAGGGCGAAGGGGTGAGGCTGATGCGGTCGGCCAGATCCTGGTTACTGATGCGGCCATCTTCCTGCAGCACACGCAAAATCTGTAAGTCGTAGCTGTCGAGTTGCATAAGATTCCTGTAAATTCGGATAATATGGGCAGATAATATTAATGATAATGCTTGAGTGCGCAATATTATTGCTTATTTTGCAATTTATAGGGTGAAATACGCAAGAGACTGCCCCGGGTTTCTTTTTATGATTGTGCTCATGGAATCTTTATCCAGTTACTTGAGGAGCGATCATCATGTTGCAACATCCTGAAACCAAATACCGGCCGTTTCCGGCTATCAATCTTGCGGATCGCCAATGGCCGAATCGCACCATCACCAAACCGCCGATCTGGATGAGTACGGATTTGCGCGACGGCAACCAGTCGCTGTTCGAGCCGATGAATGCCGAACGCAAGATGCGCATGTTCCACATGCTTTGCGAGATTGGCTTCAAGGAGATCGAGGTTGCTTTTCCCTCGGCCTCGGCCACTGAATTCAATTTTGTGCGCGGCCTGATTGAGGGTGGCCATATCCCGGACGATGTCACCATCGAAGTATTGACCCAGGCACGCGAGCACTTGATCCGCCGCACCATGGAATCGCTCAAGGGTGCGCGCAGGGCTATCGTGCACGTTTATAACCCTGTTTCCAAACCGTTCCGCGACATTGTTTTTCGGATGAGCAAGGCCGAGGTGGTTGATATGGCGGTTTCCGCCGTAAAACTGATCAAGCAGTTGGCCGAAGAGCAACCGGAGACGGAATGGGTGCTTGAATACAGCCCGGAAACATTCACGGCGACAGAGCTCGATTTCTCGCTTGAAATCTGCAATGCCGTGACCGAAGCCTGGGGCGCGACGCCGGAGAATAAGGTGGTTCTCAATTTGCCGACGACAGTCGAACTCGCCACGCCGAATGTTTATGCAGACCAGATCGAATGGATGCATCGCCATCTCGCGCGGCGCGACAGCATCGTGCTCAGTTTGCATACGCATAACGACCGTGGCACTGCCGTGGCGTCCGCCGAGTTGGGCTTGATGGCGGGAGCCGACCGTGTTGAGGGCTGCCTTTTTGGCAACGGCGAGCGCACGGGTAATGTAGATATCGTGACATTGGCCCTGAATCTCTACACACAGGGGATCGCTCCCGGTCTGGATTTTTCCGATATCAACGCAATTGCGCGTACGGTCGAGCACTGCAACCAGTTGCCCATACATCCGCGCCATCCCTATGTGGGCGACCTGGTGTTTACCGCGTTCTCCGGTTCGCACCAGGACGCGATCAAGAAAGGTTTTGCCGTGCAACAAGCAGACTCAACCTGGAATGTGCCCTACCTTCCGGTCGATCCCAAGGATGTCGGGCGCAATTACGACTCGGTGATTCGCGTCAATAGCCAGTCCGGCAAAGGCGGAGTCGCGTACTTGATGGAAACGGAATACGGTGTAGTCATGCCGCGCCGTCTGCAGGTCGAGTTTTCCGGTGTCGTGCAGAAGCATGCCGATAGCTTTGGAGGAGAAATCAGCGCGGCCGAGATATGGAAGTTGTTCTCGGCGACCTATCTCGACACGTCGGTACCTGTGGATTATCGCGAGCATCATTTGTTTGAACGGGGCGCAGCACAAGGCATACGTCTGAATGTGGATATTAAGGGCACGTCGCACTTGCTTGTCGGGGAAGGGAATGGCCCCATCGATGCAGCCGTACATGCTTTGCAAAGCGCGGGAATTACCGTTCAGGTTCGCAGCTATGAAGAGCGTTCGATGAGTGCAAGCAGCGAGGCTGGCGATGCCAGTGCCTGTGCATTCATGGAGATAGCGAATGCGGACGGAGGGGTCGAGTGCTATGGCGTGGGTCTGGATTCGAATATCGTTACCGCTTCGATCAAGGCGCTGCTGAGCGGTGTCAACCGGGCGGGGCTATCCGTGCGGGGCAACATCCGGAAACAGGCGGCGTAGTTATCCGGATTGCGAACTGCAGTTCTGGTCTGGAATGATTCCGGGACTCTCCTGGCATCCTGTCCTGTGTTTTAACCGTTAGACATCCCGAAACAGGCTGCAATTAATGTCGGCGCTGTTTGGGATGGCACGGTTGCTGTGGCATAATTGCCAGCTCAATCAAGGTGTGGAAATGACAGCAAAAACGTTATACGACAAACTCTGGGACAGCCACGTGGTGCGGCAGGAAGCCGACGGCACCGTGCTGTTATATATTGACCGCCATCTGGTGCATGAAGTGACCAGTCCGCAGGCATTTGAGGGGTTGAAACTGGCGCATCGCAATCTCTGGCGCACTTCTTCGATTCTGGCGGTGGCCGACCACAATGTGCCTACGACGAATCGCGCGGCGGGTATCGCCGATCCGGTCTCGCGTCTACAGGTGGATACGCTGGATGCGAACTGTGCAGAATTCAAGGTGACCGAATTCAAGATGAACGATGTGCGTCAGGGCATCGTGCATGTGATCGGTCCTGAACAGGGTGCAACCTTGCCCGGCATGACTGTTGTTTGCGGAGATTCGCATACCAGCACGCACGGCGCGTTCGCGGCATTGGCACACGGCATCGGCACTTCCGAGGTTGAGCATGTGATGGCCACGCAGTGCCTGATGGCGAAAAAATCCAAAGCCATGCTGGTCAGGGTGGAAGGCGTGCTCGGCAAAGGTGTGACTGCCAAGGATATCGCGCTCGCGGTGATCGGCAAGATCGGCACGGCAGGCGGCACAGGTTTTGCCATCGAATTTGCGGGCAGTGCGATCCGTGACTTGAGCATGGAAGGTCGCATGACTTTGTGCAACATGGCAATCGAAGCGGGAGCACGTGCCGGCATGGTGGCGGCGGACGAAACTACCTTCGCTTATATCAAGGGCCGTCCTTTTGCACCACAGTCTGAACAATGGGACAAGGCCGTGGCCTACTGGCGTACCTTGCATAGTGATGCTGGGGCAAGATTCGATGCGACGGTGGAACTGGATGCGGCGCAAGTGAGGCCGCAAGTGACTTGGGGAACTTCGCCGGAAATGGTGGTGTCGGTAGATGGCAGGGTGCCAGATCCTTCCACCGTGACCGATTCCGTCAAGCGCGGCGATTGGGAACGCGCCTTGCAGTACATGGGGTTGCAGGCAAACACGCCGATTACCGAGATCAAGATCGACAAGGTGTTTATCGGTTCCTGTACCAACGGGCGTATCGAAGACATGCGCGCAGCTGCTGCCGTGGCCAAGGGCAAGAAGGTTGCGGGCAACGTAAAATTGGCGATGGTGGTGCCCGGTTCCGGTCTGGTCAAAGCGCAGGCGGAACAGGAAGGTCTGGACAAGATATTCGTTGCAGCGGGCTTCGAATGGCGCGATCCGGGTTGTTCCATGTGTCTGGCAATGAACAACGACAAGCTCTCTCCGGGCGAACGTTGCGCGTCAACTTCAAACCGTAACTTCGAGGGGCGGCAAGGTCAAGGTGGGCGTACGCATCTGGTGAGTCCGGCAATGGCGGCCGCAGCGGCAATAGCCGGGCATTTTGTGGACATGAGTCGTTAGGAGGTTTGCCATGAGAAAATCATCTGTGTTGATACTGATGTTGAGTGCGTTCTTGATCCAGAGCGTTTTCGCAGAGGAAGAAAAAAGCGCTCCTCAAGAAAAGAGTGTTTCTCAGGAAAAAAGTGTTCCTCAAAAAGTGGGCGATACTGTGAAGCAGGGCGGAGAAGCCGCGGGTCGCGGTATTGAAAAGGGCGCCGAGGTGGTAGGTCAAGGCCTCAAGAAAGGTGGCGAAGCGACCGTCAAGGGCGTCAAGAAGGCCGGCGAATGGGTGGGTAAGGAGATGCAAAAAGGCGGTGAAAAATTAGAGAAGGCGAGTGAGAAATGAAACGTTTTCTCGTCGTATTGGCATTATCGCTGTTTGCGGTGAGTGCCCTGGCTGAAGAACCTCGCCCGCTCAAAAAGGCTGGCGAAGGCATCGAAAAGGGTGAAGCTGCGGCTGGGCGAGGCATCAAGAAAGCGGCCAAACATCCCGCCAATGGCATCACGAAAGCCGGGAACTGGATTGGAAAAAAGACAGGCAATAAAGGTGGGAAAAAACATGAGAAAGCGGGTGAGTGATGCGTAAGTTCTCATTACTGGATGGGCTGGTAGCACCGTTGGATAGAGCCAACGTGGATACCGATGCCATCATTCCGAAACAGTTTTTGAAGTCGATCAAACGGTCCGGCTTCGGTCCCAACGCATTCGATGAATGGCGTTATCTTGATCACGGCGAGCCGGGCATGGATAACAGCAAGCGACCGTTGAACAAGGATTTCGTGTTGAACCAGCCGCGTTATCAGGGCGCGCAGATTTTGTTGGCGCGCGAGAATTTTGGCTGCGGTTCGTCGCGCGAGCATGCTCCCTGGGCGCTGGAAGATTACGGCTTCATCGTTATCATTGCGCCGAGTTTTGCCGACATTTTCTTCAATAACTGTTTCAAGAACGGTCTGTTGCCGATCAGACTGGATGCCGAAAAAGTCGACGTCCTGTTCAAGGCGGTGGAGGCCAGCGTCGGCTATAAATTGAAGGTCGATCTGGAATATCAAAGCATCACTGCGCCGGACGGCACGATCTACAAGTTCGAGGTGGATGCGTTCCGCAAGCTTTGCCTGTTGAACGGCCTGGACGATATCGGCCTGACGTTGCAGCATGTGGACGACATCAAGACCTACGAGACGAAACACCGTGCGGCACAGCCGTGGTTGTACGCGTAATTGATTTTGTAAATTCGATTGGGAAAATAGATGAAGATTGCTGTATTGCCGGGTGACGGCATTGGACCGGAAATCGTCGCGCAAGCGGTGAAGGTATTGGAAGCGTTGCGCGGCGACGGTTTGAAGATCGAGATGGAGCACGCGCACATAGGCGGTTCCGGCTACGATGCGGCGAAAGACCCGCTGCCGGAAGTGACACTGACCCTGGCCAAAGCATCCGATGCAGTACTGCTGGGTGCTGTGGGCGGCTACCAGTACGACACTTTGCCGCGTGCCATGCGTCCCGAGCAGGGGTTGCTGCGCATCCGCAAGGGGTTGGGGTTGTTCGCCAACCTGCGCCCGGCGACTGTTTATCCGGAACTGGTAAGTTCTTCCAGTCTCAAGCCGGAATTGGTCTCGGGGCTGGATATCATGATCCTGCGCGAACTGACTGGTGATATCTATTTTGGTCAGCCGCGTGGCATGCGCACGCTGGAGAACGGCGAGCGTCAGGGGTTCGATACCATGCATTACAGCGAATCGGAGATCCGTCGCGTGGCCCATGTGGGATTCCAGATCGCGATGAAGCGCAATAAAAAACTGTGTTCGGTGGATAAGGCCAACGTGCTGGATACCAGCATATTCTGGCGCGAGATCGTGACTGAGGTGGCGAAGGAATATCCGCAAGTCGCGCTGTCGCACATGTATGTGGATAATGCCGCAATGCAACTGGTGCGCGCGCCCAAGCAGTTCGATGTGATCCTCACCGGCAATATTTTCGGCGATATCCTGTCGGACGAGGCGTCGATGCTGACCGGCTCCATCGGCATGCTACCGTCCGCCTCGCTGGATGCGAACAACAAGGGCTTGTACGAGCCTTGCCATGGCTCCGCGCCGGATATCGCCGGAAAGGATATTGCCAATCCGCTGGCGACCATCCTGTCGGTAGCGATGATGATGCAATACACTTTCGGTCGTGCGGATGTCGCGCAACGCATCGAGGCCGCGGTGCGTAAGGTGTTGCAGCAAGGCCTGCGTACAGGCGATATATACGAAGAAGGCATGAAGAAGGTCGGTTGCAAAGCGATGGGCGATGCGGTGGTTGCGAGCTTGTAGCTCGTAGCGGGTAGCCAGGCCGTTTCAGCTACAAGCTACCGGCTACAAGCAACAAGCTTATTTTAGGAGATGTAAATGAAGGTAGGACTAATCGGTTGGCGTGGCATGGTGGGCTCGGTGCTCATGCAGCGCATGCGCGAAGAAAAAGATTTCGAGTTGGTCGATGCGGTGTTCTTCACCACTTCGGATGTCGGAGGCAAAGCGCCCGCCGAAGGGCGCGGCGTGCCGTTGAAAGATGCGCGTGACCTGAACGAATTGAAGGCGATGGATGCCATCATTTCCTGTCAGGGCGGCGACTACACTACAGAGATATTCCCCAAGTTGCGTGCGGCTGGCTGGCAGGGCTACTGGATTGATGCGGCGTCCACGCTGCGCATGGAAAAAGATGCAGTCATCATCCTCGATCCGGTCAACCTCGATCTCATAAAGAAATCGCTGGCAAACGGCGGCAAGAATTTCATTGGCGGCAACTGCACCAACAGCATCCTGCTGATGGGGCTGAACGGCTTGTTCAATGCGGGTTTGGTGGAGTGGGTATCGTCCATGACCTATCAGGCTGCGTCCGGTGCGGGCGCACAGAATATGCGCGAACTGCTGAACCAGATGGGCGTGGCCTACGCTTCGGTGGCCGATCTGTTGGCCGATCCGAAATCGGCTATCCTGGAAATCGATCGACGCCTTGCAGAGAAGTTGCGCTCGTCGGATATGCCGACCGAGAATTTCGGCGTCCCATTGGCTGGCAGCCTGATTCCGTGGATCGACAAGCAACTCGACAACGGCCAATCCAAGGAAGAATGGAAGGGGCAGGCCGAGGTCAACAAGATTCTGGGAACCAGCCAGCGCATTCCGGTGGATGGTCTGTGTGTGCGTATCGGCGCGATGCGCTGCCACAGCCTTGCGCTGACGCTCAAACTGAAAAAGGATATCCCTTTGAGCGAGATTGAATCGCTCATCAAGGGTGGCAATCCCTGGGTGAAATTCGTGCCCAACCAGCGCGAAATTTCCGTGCGTGAACTGACCCCGGTTTCCGTGACCGGCAAGCTGGATGTGGCAGTCGGGCGTGTGCGCAAGATGGAGCTGGGGCCGGAGTATGTAAGTGCTTTCGTCTGCGGTGACCAGCTGCTATGGGGGGCTGCGGAACCATTGCGCCGCATGTTGCGTATCCTGATAAATAAGTAGTTTGGGGCATTAATTCCGGTTTTTAACTGGCGGTTAACGCACGAACTTAAGGTAAAACTGAGCTTGCATCACTAACCCTATGATGTTAATCTGAATAACGTACGGGACTATAAAAGGGTGGCGGCGTGCTGAAATCAATTCTAAAAACGTCTATTTACATTGCCTGCATGGCTATGTCCGGCATCGCCTGCGCGGCTGGTTTGGGCGGTATCAATGTCACTTCGTCACTTGGGCAACCTCTGAAAGCAGAGATCGAAATGACCTCCGTCGACAGGGCAGACAAAACAAGCCTGAGAGCCAGGCTGGCTTCTGTTGAAGCCTACAAAAATGCCGGCGTCGACTTTCCGTACGGTATTCCAAAACTCAAGTTCCAGATAGAGGATCGCGATAACGGCGAGTCGTATATCAAGGTCTCGTCGCTCCAGCCAGTGAACGAACCGTTCGTTACGTTGATGGTCGAGTTGAGCTGGTCTTCCGGCAAATTGCTGCGCGAATACACATTCCTGCTGGATCCGGTTGATTACAAGCCGCAACAGCCAAAAACAGAAGAAGTGAAACCTATTGAGCCGGCCTTGGTTGAGCCGGTCGTTGCTCCAGGTTTGGCCCCTGTAGCTGCTTCCGAACCCGTTGCTGCTGAGCCGGTGGTTGCTGAAGCTGCTTCTGCCGTAGCACCGGTTTCCGCCGAGCCGGTTCCGGAAAGTGCTATTGCTGCAGAACCCGTACCAGCACCGGCAGCCGAAGCTGCCGCTGTACCCGCAACTGAACCTGCTCCTGCCGAGAAGGCAATGACGGAACAGGCATTGACGCAAGAGCCTGCTCCGGGTGAGGCCAAGCCTGCATCACAAGATGCGCTGAGCAAGGAAGAAGCGCTTGCTGAATCTGCTCCTGCAGCTTCATCTGAACGGATTACCGTGCTGCGCGGAGATACGCTGGGCAAGATAGCTGCCCAGATCAAGCCCGACAATGTCAGCCTTGAGCGCATGTTGGTCGCGCTGTATCGCGAGAATGCCGGGGTGTTTGACGGACACAACATGAACAGGATCAGAGCGGGCAAGATTCTGAACATCCCGCAGAACGATGCCATGCAGATGTTGCCCCAGGCTGATGCGGAAGAAGAGATTCGCGCGCAAGCCGCCGACTGGAATGCCTATCGCCAGAAACTTGCAGCAGCCGTTCCAGTGAAGACAGAACGTCCCGTGGACAAGCAGGAAGCAACTGGCAAAATCAGTTCCGCTGTGATCGACAAGGCGTTTGCCGACAAGGAGCCTGCCAAAGAGGTGCTGAAGCTTTCCAAGGGTGAAGCACCAAACGACAAAGCAGTGGGCGGCGGTAAATCCACGGCCCAAGAGAAGGAAATTGCCAAGGAAGAAGAAGCTATTGCCAAGAGCAAGGCGTTGAAGGAAGCGCAAGAGCGTACTGCGATCCTGGAAAAGAACGTTCAAGATATGAAACGTCTCGCAGAGCTGAAGAAAGAATCCGCTCCGGTTTCCGCCCCGACGAGTGCAGTTACCTTGAATGCAGTTTCTGCACCGAAGGCGGCAAGCAGCGTAGCGGAGGCCAAACCCAAGCCAAAAGTCGTTCCGCCCAAGGTTGTTGAGCAACCTTCACTGGTTGATCAACTGCTGGAAGACCCTCTTTATTTGGCTGGTGGGGCGGCACTGCTGCTGGCGCTGGGAGGAGCGGGCTTCTTTATTGCCAAGCGTGGAAAACAGGGCGGCGTCAAAAAGAAGGCATCGTCGAAGAAAGAAGACATTGGTAGCACCACCGGTCGTATCGCGGCACCGATCGCTCCATCGCCTGAAACCGGGGACTTTACTCACGTGGCAGCGCAGGCTGCTCCTGCAGCCAGCGCGGACTCCGAGGAAGTTGATCCGATTGGGGAAGCCGATCTGTTCCTGACTTTCGGCCGTGATACCCAGGCAGAGGAAGTATTGAAAGAGGCGCTGAAAAAGAACCCGAACAACATTCCGGTCAAGCTCAAGCTGCTGTCCATTTACGTTACGCGCAAGGACCCGAACTCGTTCTACGGTTATGCACGCGAAATCAAGGAGTCTGGCGATAAGTCCGCCTGGGATCAAACCGTTGCAATGGGACGTGAGCTGGATCCAACCAATCCGTTCTACGGTGGCAGTGGAAGTGCCGCGGCTCCGGCGGTAGAGACCAAATCGGTCAGTGCTGCCCCGGCAGGGGGGGCGCCGTCAGTCGATTTTGATCTGGGCTTCGGTTCCACAGTCATCAAACCCGAATTCAGCAGCCAGACAACGGCAGTAATGGAAAAAGCTCCTTCCCAGGAGGCTACTACCATTATGTCGTCGGAAGCGTTGCGTGCCGCCTCTCAGGCGACTCCCATGGACTTTGATATCACCGGAACCAATCCGGGAACCCCGGCGATGAATTATTCCGGGGGCAATCAAACTGGATCACCGGCAGTGCTGAATATGGACGACCTGGTGTTCGACGTTACCGCGAGCCAACCCAGAGTGCCAACCCCGCCTGCACCAGCGCCTGCCGCAGCAGCAGATGAGAACACCATGACATTCTCACTTGATTTCCCGACAGAGAGCAAGCCGAAGGTTGCACCTGTGCGCGACCTGGGCCTGGATGAGATCACGCTGAATCTGGACAAGTCCGGATCAACTTCCGCAACAAGTAGTGCCGCCGCGCTGAAGGATGATCTGTGGCAGGAAGTGGCAACCAAGCTCGATTTGGCCAAGGCTTACCAGGAAATGGGTGACGTGGCCGGAGCGCGCGAGATACTGGATGAAGTGATTCGCGATGGCGACGCACAACAGCGTGACAGTGCGCAAACCCTGATGCAACAGTTGCTGTAACAGGCTGGAGCTGACCGAGCGGCAGCCTTAGAGGCTGCCGTTTTCATTTGGACGATATGAAATTCATTCCACACCCAGCAGTGCAGATACTCGTTTGGATGTTGCTTGCCTTGCTGGCGCAACGCCTGCAGCCGCTAGCCTTGCTTGTGTTGACCGCAGTGTTGTTCGGCCTTGCATTGAGACTGTGCCGCAAACAGTTGCTAAGCCTTTTGCGGCGCACGCGCTGGATATTGTTTTCCCTGTTGCTGATCTATGCCTACACTACGCCCGGTGTGGCGTTATGGACGCCGCTTGGTGTCGTTTCACCCACCCGCGAAGGTCTGCTGGACGGGTTGTTGCAGTTGGGAAGGCTGGTGAGCGTGCTCTCCGGTCTGGCGATCCTGCTGGAATTGTTGCCGCAGACACAACTAATCAGCGGGTTGTATTCCCTGGCGTATCCCCTGCGCTGGCTTGGCTTGTCGCGCGAACGTGTCGCAGTGCGTCTGGCGCTCACGTTGGAGTACGCCGAATCCGCCATGCGCGATACTGCGAGTGACTGGCGTTCCACCATCAATGCTGCCATGCAGCCTTCGGCTGACAGAACAGAGCACATCGAGCTGCACGTGCAACCCTTTCGTGCCGTCGATATCCTGTTGCTGGCGGCAAGTGCCGCTGTGCTGATCGGGGTGTGGCGATGAGGATCGCGCTTGGTGTGGAATACGACGGTAGCGGTTACAACGGCTGGCAGAGCCAGCCCGATGTGCCCAATGTACAGGATGCTTTGCAAACAGCGCTGAGCGGCATCTCTGGTGAGAATATCAGCATCCAGGCTGCGGGTCGCACCGATACCGGCGTGCATGCACTGGAGCAGGTGGTGCATTTTGATACCAATATCGACCGGCCACTTACGGCCTGGGTGCGCGGTACGAATGCATTGCTGCCCAAAGATATTGCCGTACTGTGGGCGCATCCGGTTTCGGACGAGTTCCATGCGCGTTTCTCGGCGCAGGCGCGCAGCTACCAGTATGTGCTCATTAACCGGCCATCGCGCAGTGCCGTGCATCATGGCAAAGTGGGCTGGTTCCACATGCCGCTGGATGTGGCAGCGATGCAAGCCGCTGCGCAATACTTGCTGGGTGAGCATGATTTCAGTGCCTTCCGCGCCTCCGAGTGCCAGGCCAAGACGCCGGTAAAGAACCTTGCCGTGCTGGATGTCCGGCAGCAGGGCGAAACGATCATTTTCGATCTGGCGGCCAATGCGTTCCTGCACCATATGGTGCGCAACATCGTCGGCTGCCTGCTGTATGTGGGCAAGGGTAAATATCCCCCGCATTGGCTGCGTGAGGTGCTGGAAGGACGTGAGCGCAAGTTAGCCGCGCCGACTTTTGCGCCGGACGGACTGTATTTGCGCCACATCACCTACGACAGGAAGTGGGGCCTGCCGCAAGGTACAATGCCATCTCGTTTTTGAGCAAAAACTACCGGATGACCAGAATCAAAATATGCGGCATTACCCGCGAGCAGGACGTTTCATCTGTCGCCGAATACGGCGCGGATGCGCTCGGTCTGGTGTTCTATGAAAAAAGCCCGCGCCATGTCAGCGTGCAACTGGCTGCACAGTTGGCTCGGTCGGTACCGCCGTTCCTGACGGTCGTGGGACTGTTCGTGAACCCATCTGTCGATTACGTACGCGAAGTGCTGGCAAAAGTGCCGTTGGATGTGCTGCAGTTCCACGGCGAAGAAGAACCGCAGTTCTGCCGGCAATTCGGCAAGCCATACCTGAAGGCAATCAGGGTCAAGCCGGGGCTGGATTTGGTAGAATGCGCGGCTCGCTACGCCGGTGCGCAGGGTTTATTGCTGGATGCCTTTGTAGAGGGTACCCAAGGCGGCACGGGTGAGTCGTTCGATTGGGCGCTGATTCCGCATGATTTGCCGTTGCCGGTGATCCTCTCCGGCGGTTTGCGTGCGGGCAATGTTGCGGCGGCAATCAGGCAAGTGCGGCCTTACGCGGTGGATGTTTCCAGCGGCGTGGAGGCGGCAAAAGGAATCAAGGATGCAGCGAAGATCGCCGCATTCGTAAACGAGGTTAAGAACGTTGACTTACAGTTATCCAGATAAAAACGGCCACTTCGGCCCCTACGGCGGCATCTACATGGCCGAGACGCTCATTCCGGCCGTGGAAGAATTGCGCCAGCAATACCTGCGCTTTCGCGACGATCCCGAATTCAAGGCCGAGTTCGCTTACGAGCTTAAACACTACGTCGGGCGTCCCAGCCCGATCTATCACGCCAAGCGCCTGTCCGAAAGCCTTGGCGGTGCGCAGATATACCTTAAGCGCGAAGATCTCAACCACACCGGCGCGCACAAGATCAACAACGCCATCGGCCAGGCCTTGCTGGCCAAGCGCATGGGCAAGAAACGCGTGATCGCCGAGACCGGCGCAGGCATGCACGGCGTGGCGACGGCGACCGTGGCGGCACGCTTCGGCATGGAATGCATCGTCTACATGGGCGCGGAAGACATCCAGCGCCAGGCACCCAACGTGTTCCGCATGAAGCTGCTGGGCGCGACCGTTGTTCCTGTTGAGAGCGGTTCGAAGACGCTCAAGGATGCCTGCAACGAAGCCATCCGCGACTGGGTCACCAACGTCGAAAGCACGTTCTACATCTTCGGTACTGCAGCCGGCCCGCACCCCTATCCGATGATGGTGCGCGACTTCCAGTGCGTGATCGGCAACGAAGCCAGGGTGCAAATGCCGGAAATGATAGGTCGCCAGCCGGACGCGGTGATCGCCTGTGTCGGCGGCGGCTCCAACGCCATCGGCCTGTTCTACCCCTATATCGAAGAGAAAAGCGTGCAAATCATCGGCGTGGAAGCGGGCGGTCACGGCATCGCCAGCGGACAGCATGCTGCGCCACTTACCGCGAACGCCAAGGTCGGCGTGTTGCACGGCAACAAGGTCTACCTGATGCAGGACGAGAACGGCCAGATCATCGAGACGCACTCCATTTCTGCCGGCCTGGACTATCCCGGTGTCGGTCCCGAGCATTGCCTGTTGAAGGATCAGGGGCGTGCTCAATATGTCGCGATCAACGACGATGAAGCCATTGCCGCTTTCGATGCGCTATGCCGTTTCGAGGGCATCATTCCTGCGCTGGAATCCAGCCATGCCTTGGCGCACGCAATGAAGATCGCGCCGACCATGGGTAAAGACAAGGTGTTGCTGGTAAACCTGTCCGGTCGCGGCGACAAGGATATGAACACCGTGGCGAAATTGAAGGGCATCACGCTATGAGTCGCATTGACAAGACCTTCAACAAGCTCAAACAACAACAGCGCAAGGCACTTATCCCGTTCATCACAGCAGGTGATCCTTCGCAACAACTCACTGTGCCGCTGATGCATGGTCTGGTGGCAGCGGGGGCGGATGTGCTCGAACTCGGTGTGCCGTTCTCCGATCCGATGGCGGACGGCCCGGTGATTCAGCGTGCTTCCGAACGAGCGCTCAAGAATGGCATGTCGCTGCGCGGCGTGCTGGGCATGGTGGCGGAATTTCGCAAACAGGATTCAACCACTCCGGTGGTACTGATGGGTTACGGCAATCCGATCGAGGCCATGGGCTGGGAAACATTCGCCCAGCGTTGTGCCGAAGTCGGTGTGGACGGTGTACTGACTGTAGACTTCCCTCCGGAAGAAAGTCATGAGGCGTTCGAGCATCTGCAACGCCACAACATCGCGCCCATTTTCCTGCTGGCGCCGACCACCAACGAGGCGCGTATCGAACAAGTCGCCAAGCTGGCGCGCGGCTATGTGTATTATGTCTCGCTCAAGGGCGTGACCGGTGCGGGCAACCTCGACCTTTCGGCCATCGAGCAGAAGATCCCGCAACTGCGCAAGCACATCAAGCTGCCTATCGGTGTCGGCTTCGGCATCCGCGATGCGGCGACGGCCAAAGCTGTGGCAAAGCTGTGTGACGGCGTGGTGGTGGGTAGCCGCATCGTGCAGGAAGTTGAAAATTCAAATGAAAAAAATGTAGTCGCCAATGTAGGTAAATTGGTGAAAGAATTGCGTCAAGCGATCGATCAATAAAGAGGAGGACGTTATGAGCTGGTTCCAAAAATTGTTGCCGCCCAAGATCAAGCGCCGCGAGAGCGCCGACATCAAGAAAAGCGTACCGGATGGCCTGTGGCACAAGTGCCCGTCCTGCCAGGCCGTGTTATACCACGCCGACTTGGAAAAGAATTTCAGCGTCTGCCCCAAGTGCAACCACCATCACCGCATCGGCGCGCGCACCCGTCTCGACTGGCTGCTGGATCCCGAAGGTCGTTTCGAGATCGGTTCCGAAGTGTTGTCGGTCGACACCCTGAAGTTTAAGGACCAGAAAAAATACAGCGACCGTCTGGTCGAGGCGAAAAAGAAAACCAATGAGGATGATGCGCTGATCGTGATGCAGGGCAGCATCCATGCCTTGCCGGTGGTGGCGGCCTCGTTCGAATTCGATTTCATGGGCGGCTCGATGGGCTCGGTCGTCGGCGAACGTTTCGTGCGCGGTGTGCAAGTCGCTCTGGAACAGAAATGCCCCTACATCTGCTTCTCCGCCAGCGGCGGCGCGCGCATGCAGGAAGGCCTGCTGTCGCTGATGCAGATGGCCAAGACCAGTGCCGCGCTCACCCAATTGAGCGAAGCCAGACTGCCCTTCATCTCTGTACTGACCGATCCGACCATGGGGGGCGTCTCCGCCAGTTACGCTTTCCTCGGTGACGTGGTCATCGCCGAACCCGGAGCGTTGATCGGCTTTGCCGGTGCGCGCGTGATTCAGCAGACCGTGCGCGAAACCCTGCCGGATGGCTTCCAGCGTGCCGAGTTCCTGCTCGCACACGGCGCCATCGATATGATCGTGGACAGACGCCAGATGCGTGACCAACTGGCGACGCTGATTACGTTGCTGACCAAGCAGGATGCGGTGGCGAAGCTGGAAACTGCGTAGGATTCTTTGCCGTTCACCAAGCGAATGTTGGGAAAAATAACAAAAGCAAAAACACGGCCAAGCAAAGAAGAAATTTTGGATTCATGGTTGATCCCATTAATTTTGAGAGATCATCATATTAATGATGTGTTTTAGAGAAGTTGGGTTGAAAAGCATCGATTTTCTTAACTCCTTGGGGCGGCAATCCGGGTAGGGTGGGCACCAAAACGTGCCCACCCTACGTAAACCATATTGAAATATGCCTAACACCCTAGCCGACTGGCTAACCTATCTCGAATCCCTCCATCCGAAAACTATTGCACTCGGTCTTGATCGAGTTGCCCAAGTCAAGCAGCGCCTCAACCTTCAACCTGATTTTCCCATCGTCGTCGTCGGTGGCACTAATGGCAAGGGGTCGGTGTGTGCCATGCTGGAAGCTATTCTGCATGCCGCAGGCTATCGTGTCGGTTGCTACACCTCGCCGCATCTGCTGGATTACAACGAACGGGTACGCATTTCAAAACAGCAGGCCAGCGATGCGGAGCTGTGTGCGTCGTTTGCGCAGATCGAACAGGTGCGCGGCGACATTCCATTGACCTATTTCGAATTCGGCACACTGGCCGCCATGCAGTGCTTCATTGAACACAAGGTGGAGGTCGCCATTCTTGAAGTCGGGCTGGGCGGCAGGCTGGATGCGGTGAATGTGTTTGATGCGGATTGTTCGGTGGTAACCAGCGTGGACATCGATCACACGGACTATTTGGGCACGACACGCGAGCAGATTGCGATCGAAAAGGCAGGAATTTTCCGTCAGGGGCATGTTGCGATTTGCGCGGATAGCGATGTGCCACTGTCCCTTCGCAAACATGCGCAGGAAATCGGGGCGGATCTCTGGTGCATTGGCAGCGACTTCGGTTTTACCCGGCATGACGGTCAGTGGGATTATCGTAGCAGTGTTTGCTCGCGTAGTGCCTTGGCGTATCCGGCCTTGCGCGGAGCCTTCCAGTTGAATAACGCCAGTGCTGCTTTGGCGGCGCTGGACGCGCTCAGGGATAAGCTGCCTGTCACGATGGGTGTGGTGAGGCGCGGCCTGGTCGAGGTGGAGCTTGCCGGACGTTTCCAGTTCATTCCGGGCAAACCCCAGTTGATCCTGGATGTGGGGCATAACCCCCATGCGGCGCGTTCGCTGGCACAGAATCTGGCCAATTTGCCGCCCGCGAAGACTTTTGCGGTGTTCTCCATGCTCAAGGATAAGGATATCGCCGGGGTAGTGACGGCGCTGGACGCGCGAATCGACGTCTGGCTGGTTGCGGGCATTGATGCGCCGCGCGGGGCAACGACTGCCGAGCTGGTGCAGGTGCTGCAAAATGCCCGGGTTCGCGGCGAGGTAAAGCCTTGTATTTCCATCGCCGACGCCCTGCATGAGGCCAGCAATCGGGCGAGCGAAAATGATAGAATCGCGGCCTTCGGATCATTCTATACGGTAGCGGAAGTGATGCGGGTGCGCGGTTTGCGCGGCGGCTGACCTTTCTATTTGAAAGCAATGGCAAAACAGACAACGGAAGAAGAATTCAATTTGCGGCGGCTGTCCAGGCGCCGCCTGATCGGCGCGATAGCGCTGGTTCTGCTGGTGGTGATCCTGCTGCCTGTGGTTTTCGACAGCGAGCCGGCTCCCTCGGCGGGAAACAACATCGATTTGCGTATTCCGGGCAAGGACAACTCGCCCGAATTTCAACCCAAGATCAATCTGCCGGAACTGGACAAGATGGCATCCGAGGTGGCTGCCACTTCTGCGGTGGCGAGTGCTGCAGTGACTCCTCCTGCCCCCGTTGCCGCTGTAGCTCCGAAACCAGCCGTTCCAGTTATACCGCCATTGGTGGTAAGCAAACCAAAACCGGAAGCCAAGGTCAAACCAGACGTCAAACCCCAGACGGTAGCCAAGCCCAAGGTCGAGAGCAAACCCGTGGCAAAGCCGCAGGCTTTGCCGAAGACAGGATGGGTAGTGCAAGTTGGCGCGTTCGCCAATGTTGATACCGCGAGGAGCCTGCAAGCCAAATTGGGCAAACTGGGCTACCACGCATACACAGAAAAAGCCGGCACCGTTGTGCGCGTACGCGTGGGCAGCTATCCGACGCTGGATGCGGCGGAAAAGGCAAAGGGCAAGCTGGAAACGCAAGGCATGCAAGCCAACGTGGTCAACCTCGAGTAAGGTTTGTAAGTGACATCCTTTGATTACGCGGTCATTGCGATCATTGTGCTGTCTGCGGCGGTGGGATGGTGGCGCGGCTTCATGTATGAGTTGTTTTCACTGATCGGCTGGCTGGCGGCATACATTGTGGCAAGCACTTTTTCGGCGCAGATGGTGCCGCACGTGCCGATGGAGGTGGGAGCGGATAACATTCGTTCGGCAGCGGCGTTTGCTTTCTTGTTCATTGCGACGCTGATTGTGGCTGCATTGTTTGCGTGGTTCCTGGCGCGTTTGGCAAAGTACGCCGGACTGTCCGGGATAGACAGGAAATTCGGTGCAGTATTCGGCATGTTGCGCGGCGGGCTGGTGGTCATTGCGCTGGTGTGGCTGGGCGGGTTGACCGATTTGCCGCAGTTGCCGTTCTGGCGCAATGCGTTGTCGAGCAAGCCGTTGCAGCAAGCTGCGTTGTACGCCAAGGATTACATGCCGGAAAAACGCAGCATGGAAATAGACAGATCAACTTTAACTGAGAAGTAAAAGCAAATATGTGTGGGATTCTAGGTGTCGTTGCGCAAAGCCCCGTCAATCAGTTGCTGTATGACGGGCTGCAAGTGTTGCAACATCGCGGGCAGGATGCGGCAGGCATCGCCACGCTGCAACACAATACCTTCCATTTGCACAAGGGAAACGGACTCGCACACGACGTGTTCCGCACCCGCAATATGCGCGCACTGACCGGCAATGCGGGCATAGCCCATGTGCGCTATCCGACCGCCGGCTCCGCAGTCGATCATAACGAGGCACAACCGTTCTACGTGAACTCTCCGTTCGGCCTGGTACTGGGGCATAACGGCAACCTCACCAATACCTCGCAGTTGCAGAAAGAATTGTTCCTGGAAGACATGCGCCACGTGAACACCAATTCCGATTCGGAAGTGCTGCTCAACGTGCTGGCACATGAACTGCAGGCCAACGCCACGAATTTTCGTCTCGATACCAAGGCCATTTTTGCCGCCGTTTCCGCTGTGCATCGCCGCTGCAAGGGCGCGTACGCGGTGGTGGCAATGATCTCGGGTTACGGCCTGCTGGCGTTCCGCGACACGCACGGTATTCGTCCGCTGGTGGTGGGCAGCAACCAGACCGAGAAGGGCGTGGATTATCTGGTGGCGTCCGAGAGTGTGGCGCTGGATACACTGGGCTTCAAGTTCTTGCGCGACATCGCGCCGGGCGAAGCGGTGTTCATCGATCTCAACGGCAACTTCCACAACCAGCAATGTGCCGAGAAGCCGGAACTGAATCCGTGCATTTTCGAGTATGTCTATTTTGCGCGTCCCGACTCCATGATCGACGGCATCTCGGTATATGAGACGCGACTCAACATGGGCGAGTATCTGGCCGACAAGCTCATGCGCGTGTGGCCGGATCACGACATCGACGTGGTGATTCCCATTCCCGATTCCAGCCGCCCGAGTGCGCTGCAATTGGCCAATCGTCTCGGCATTCCGTTCCGCGAAGGCTTTGTGAAAAACCGCTACATCGGTCGCACCTTCATCATGCCGGGGCAGGCGATGCGCAAGAAATCGGTGCGCCAGAAGCTCAATGCCATCAGCGTCGAATTCAAAGGCAAGAACGTATTGCTGGTGGATGACTCCATCGTGCGTGGTACCACCAGCCGCGAGATCGTGCAGATGGCGCGCGATGCCGGAGCGCGCAAAGTGTATTTCGCTTCCGCCGCGCCCCCCGTCAAATTTCCCAATGTGTACGGCATCGATATGCCCAGCCGCAAGGAACTCATCGCCACTGGGCGCACGGACGAAGAGATCTGCCGCGAGATCAGCGCTGACCGTCTGATCTACCAGGATCTGGACGATTTGAAGGCGGCAGTGCACAAGAGCAATCCGAAAATTGCCAAGTTCGACTGTTCCTGTTTTGACGGCGAATATATCACCGGCGACATCACGGCCGAATATCTGGATCGCGTAGAAGCATCGCGTGCTGGCGGCAAAGCGAACCAAACATTGGAAGAAGACCAACTTGAACTCGATCTGGTGATGAGCGCATCATCAATGTGATGCGTTGACACTTTGCGGCGGGGGGTGTTACTTTCTGCCTGCGCCGATTTGAGGAACAGCTTGCGGGCGCGTTACAAATGCAGCTAAAGCGAGGGAAACCCGGTTTAGCGCTAAGCATTCCGGGTTTTTTATTGGCGGCACTGTCGGAGGGGACAGGTCGCAGGGACTGAAGCATGACAGAATCATACCAACCCGAAACACTGGCTGTACGCGCCGGTAATGTACAAAGCCAGTTTCATGAGAACAGCGAGGCCTTGTTCCTCACTTCCAGCTTTACCTTCGATAACGCCGAGCAGGCTGCCAGGCGCTTCATCGGGGAGGAGTCTGGCAACATCTATTCACGCTTTACCAATCCTACCGTCTCCATGTTTGAAGACCGTCTGGCTGCGCTGGAAGGTGCCGAGCAATGCGTGGCGACGGCTAGCGGTATGGCTGCCATCCTGTCTGCCTGCATGGGGCTGCTCAAGGCGGGTGATCATGTGGTGGCGTCGCAGAGCCTGTTCGGTTCGACGGTGAACCTGTTTGGCAACGTGCTGAGCAAGTTTGGCGTGGAGACAACTTTCGTTTCAGCGATCGATGTGGCGGCATGGAAAGCGGCGGTGCGCCCGAACACCAAACTGTTCTTCCTGGAAACGCCGTCCAATCCGTTGACTGAAATCTCCGACATCGCGGCAATATCTGCCGTGGCAAAAAGCTGTGGTGCCTTGCTGGCAGTCGATAATTGTTTCTGCACCCCGGCCCTGCAGCTCCCTTTCAAATTGGGGGCGGACATCGTGATCCATTCCGCGACCAAATACATCGACGGTCAAGGCCGCGTGCTGGGCGGCGCAGTGCTGGGCAGTAAGAAATTGATGGAGCCGGTATATGGCTTTTTGCGTACCACCGGCCCGACCATGAGCGCGTTCAACGCCTGGGTGTTTCTCAAAGGGCTGGAAACGCTCAAGCTGCGCATGGATGCGCACAGCGCCAATGCGCTGCAATTGGCGCAATGGCTGGAGGGCCAAGCCAACGTGACGCGCGTGCTTTATCCCGGACTGCCGTCGCATCCCCAGCACGCGCTGGCGATGAAACAACAGAGGACCGGCGGCGGCATCGTGTCGTTCGAAGTGAAGGGCGGCAAGGCTGCGGCCTGGAAGGTGATCGACAATACCAAACTGCTGTCCATTACCGCCAATCTGGGCGATACCAAGACCACCATTACGCATCCGGCCACTACTACCCATGCACGCATTTCGCCTGAGGCGCGTGCGGCAGCGGGCATAGTTGACGGGCTGATCCGCATCGCGGTGGGGCTGGAGGCGGTTATCGATATTCAAAACGATTTGGCCAAGGGGTTATGAGATGAGGCGGGCAAAGAAAAAGGCACGTGCAACAATAACTGCAGTTGCAACTGCAACTGCGACTTCGGTTACGGCAAGCGCTCTGGATTCCGGACGGCTGCTGGCGCAGCAGGTTGGCGATGCGCTCAAGGCGCACGGCATGACGCTGGTGACGGCAGAATCCTGTACCGGCGGCGGCGTCGCGCAGGCAGTCACCCTGATTCCCGGCAGTTCGGACTGGTTTGACCGCGGTTTTGTGACCTATTCCAATACTGCCAAGGAAGAGATGCTGGGCGTTTCGCCGGATACGCTGGAACAACATGGTGCGGTGAGCGAGCAGACGGTGCGAGAGATGGTGGAGGGCGCGCTGCAATACAGCCGCGCGCAAGTGGCGCTGTCGGTGAGTGGCATTGCCGGCCCCACCGGCGGTACGCCGGAGAAGCCGGTCGGCATGGTCTGGTTCGCCTGGGGAACCAGCAAATCCGTGCAGGCGTTTTGCCAACAGCTCACCGGAGATCGTGATGCTATCCGCGCCAAATCGGTGCAGATCGCCCTTCAGGGGGTACTCAACCTTTTGAATGGCATAACAAAAACAGCCTGAAGCACAAAGAGAACGAACGTTCTGTACAAGTCCGAAATGTTGTGCCACAATCCACCCCATCGAATTTTTGAAAGGGGAAATACAAATGGATGACAACAAGAGCAAGGCACTCGCGGCGGCACTGAGCCAGATCGAAAAACAGTTCGGCAAGGGCTCTATCATGCGCTTGGCAGAGGGCGAGGCGATCAAGGATGTCGAGGTAGTCTCCACCGGTTCGCTGGGGCTGGACATCGCATTGGGCGTCGGCGGTTTGCCGCGCGGCCGCGTGATCGAGATCTACGGCCCCGAATCCTCCGGCAAAACCACCCTTACCCTGCAAGTTATCGCCGAGATGCAAAAACTCGGCGGCACCGCCGCTTTCATCGATGCGGAACACGCGCTTGATCCGCAGTACGCACAAAAGCTGGGTGTGAAGGTTGAGGATCTGCTCATTTCGCAACCGGACAACGGCGAACAGGCGCTGGAAATCGTCGATATGCTGGTGCGCTCCGGCTCGGTGGATATCGTGGTCATTGACTCTGTTGCCGCACTGACCCCGAAAGCCGAAATCGAAGGCGAAATGGGCGATGCGCAAATGGGCCTGCATGCGCGCCTGATGTCGCAAGCCCTGCGCAA
>CAYOJU010000032.1:0-1436 GCA_964404355.1 uncultured Sideroxydans sp.
GCGAGTTGACAGAGTATGTCACCCGTTCCGGCAAGGTGCTGTTCGGTGACAACTGCGCAGCCTGTCATGGTACAAACGGTGTGGGAACAGCTGACAAGCTGGGCTTTATGGCTCCCATTCTGCGCGACGACGACTGGCTGTACGGCGGCAAGATCGGCGACATTTACACGTCGATCACCGGTGGACGTGGTGGTGTGATGGTTGCGCAAAAGGACCTCTTGTCTGCTGCCGAGATTGATGAACTTGCCAATGCAGTTGCAGCCGGCAAGCCGACATCTTCTCCTCTGTTTGCGGGGAAAGGCGGTTGTACAGCTTGTCACGGGCCGGATGGAAAAGGCATGGCTGCAGTGGGCTCTGCCAACCTGACCGACAACATCTGCCGTTTCGACTGCTCGCTCGAAGGTATCAAGCGCACGATCACTTACGGTGTAAATAACGGCAGTCCGGATGCCCGCGTGGCACAGATGCCTTCTTTCCAATCAGCCGGCAAGTTGAGCGATGCTGAAATGAAGAAGTTGGCAGTGTACGTGTACAAGTTCGGCGGCGGTCAGTCCGACGCTCCAGCAGCTAAGTAAGTCTGTCTCAGTCTGCACGGGTTAGCCCGTGCGGACCTTTACCAAAAGGAGTAATGAGATGAATCACGATATGGTTTTCTGGAGTGTGGTTATTTGTATTGCCGGTTCGTTCCTGATTCCCGCATTTTTGCTCTTGAGAGCGTACCTGAACGCGACCAAGGACAAGAACAAGAAGTAAGTTTTTGATCACTGTGAAAGGGAGGAGAGTTATACTCTCCTCCCTTTTTCATATGGGGCAAGGTGTTTGCGAATCCGCTATTGCCGTGGCGAGCCGATTCGGAAGTATCTTGGGTAGCGTCATTTCTATAATGAACGAACAAAATATTAGGAGAGCAGTGTGAACGATGAACTAGAAAACAAGGAGATGGGCACCGTCACGACCATCTATCACGAGGCTGAAATATGGAAAGAGTTTGAAACCTGGAAAGTCAACAAGGGCGACAAGACTATTCATGCCAAGCGCATGCCAGGATTTTTCCGTACCATCAAAAACTATACGCAGCTCTCACTCTGGCTGCCGTTCTTTCTGGTGCCCTATCTGCGCTGGAACGGCAGCCAGGCCATCCTGTTCGATATCCAGAACCGCCAGTTTCACTTCTTCAGCCTGACCGTACTGCCGCAAGATATCTGGATGTTGTCGCTGGTTCTTCTGATCGCGGCGATGACGCTGTTTGCCGTGACGTCCGTGGCATCACGAGTCTGGTGCGGCTATTTCTGCTTCCAGACCGCGTGGACCGACTGGTTTACCTGGCTGGAGGACAAGATCGAGGGCAATCCGGTAGCCCGCCGTAAACTGGACGATGCACCGCTAAGCTTGGACAAGATCAAGAAAAAAGGTCTCAAACACGCGATCTGGATGCT
>CAYOJU010000032.1:1536-25230 GCA_964404355.1 uncultured Sideroxydans sp.
CGCTAAGCTTGGACAAGATCAAGAAAAAAGGTCTCAAACACGCGATCTGGATGCTGATCTCATTGCTCACCGGTATCAGCTTCTCTATCTGGTTTGTGGATGCCTTCAGTTATTGGAACGATCTGGTGCATTTCAATTTGCCTAGAGTTGGCTGGGTTGTGATCACCATGTTCTTTTTTGGCACCTATATTCTTGCCGGTTTTATGCGCGAACAAGCCTGTACCTGGCTTTGTCCCTACGCTCGCATCCAGGGGGTGATGGGCGATTCGCAGACCATCTTGCCTGCGTATGACGTCAAGCGCGGCGAGCCGCGCGGCAAAATGCGCCGTGGCGGCGAGACTGGCGCGCCGCAAGGCGACTGTATCGACTGTTTCCAGTGCGTGCAGGTCTGCCCGACGGGTGTGGACATTCGCGACGGCAGCCAACTGGGGTGCATTACCTGTGGCCTGTGTATTGATGCCTGTGATGTCATCATGGACAAGGTTGGCAAACCACGCGGTTTGATCCGCTACGCTTCGCTGGAACAGTTGGCGGGCAAGCCGGCGCATAAGTTGTATCAGCATCCCCGTACGCTGGTCTATCTGACCATCATCCTCATTGCGTTTGGCGGAATCGTATACGGCCTGACACATTTGGGTTCCATGACGCTGAGAGTGATTCCCGAGCGGCAACCACTGTTCGTTACCATGAGCGATGGTTCGGTCCAGAACAAGTACGATTTCAAAATACTCAACAAGACCGACAAAGACCTGCACGTGAAGGTTTCTGCAGAGGGTGGCGTTCCCGGGCAGGTAATCATTGGCGCAGAGACGCCTCCGTTGACGCACCATGGCCGCGGCACGTCGTTCACCATTTTCGTCAAGGCGCCCGGTTCCAGCATCAAGGAGGAAGCGACGCCTATCGAGTTCAGGGTGGAAGCCGTTGAAGATCCGACCGTCTCAGCCGAGTACACCAGTAAGTTCAACGGTCCAAAACATTAAAAGGAGGGATGGATATGATCTCGCAAAACAGTAAATCCGCTCTGCGCAATCCTTGGGTGTGGGGCATGCTGGCGGCAATCATTGTCGTGCTGTGCGTGAATGCCACCTTCATCTGGTTTACCCAGAAAGAGGGGCGCTCGACGCTGGTCGAACGCGACTATCAAACTGGTGATCGCAAATCCGGCGAGGAATTGGTAAGGGAACTCAGGGCGCAACACATGCTGTCCTGGCAGACCGAGATCAAGAAACCGGCCTCCCTTGTGATGGGTACGCCGACATCCTATGAGATCGGCGTCAAGGACCGTGATGGAGCTCCGGTGAGCGGAAAACTTGAGGTCGTGGCCTATCGTCCTTCCAGTTCCAGCAAGGACTTCACCACGTCATTCAAGGAAGTGGCTCCCGGCCGCTACCAGGGATATATCAATTTCCCTTTGAAGGGTTATTGGGAACTGCACATACGCATCCAGCGCGGCGAGGAAGTGTTTAATGCCAATACTGACAAGTTTATGGTTGCGGAGTCACTGTAGTTGATAGATAGTTTGCATGACGCGTAGTTATTCTGCTGTGGGCGGCTGCTTTCATTGCGGCCTGCCCATCCCTTCCGATGCCAACTTCCATGCCCGACTGGAGGCTGCTGAGCGGGATTTTTGCTGTTTCGGCTGCCAGTCAGTGAGCAGTGCCATCTATGAAGCTGGATTGCAGGGCTATTACCAGCGCACACCGGAAGGCGCGTTGCTGGGGCCGCCGCCTGAAATTCCCAAAGACATCGAGATATACGACTTCGACGAAGTTCAACAGGAATTCACCACCTGTTCTGGCGACATCCGCGACATTCATCTGCTGGTCGAAGGCATTCATTGCGCGGCCTGCGTGTGGCTCATCGAGCGCGGCTTGCAGCGAGTACCCGGCGTGCAATCGGCCAACGTCAACCTGACGGCAAAGCGTTTGCACCTGCGCTGGGACAACTCGCGCAGCAAGCTGTCCGACCTGATTCGCGCGCTGGCCAGGATTGGTTACTCCGCCGTGCCCTACGATCCGGAGAGCGCTGAAGGCGTAATGAAAAAGACCAATCGCGCCATGCTATACCGCCTGTTCTTCGCCGGCTTCGCCATGATGAACATGATGTGGATATCCGTTGCGCTCTACAGCGGCGCGGATCGGGATGATTTTCGCCAGTTCTTCCACTGGATGGGGCTGGCGCTGGCTACGCCGACGTTGTTTTATTCCGGCTATCCGTTTTATCGCGGTGCATTCGGTGGCTTGCGCGGCGGTCATCTCACCATGGACATGCCTATCGCACTAGGTCTTTCGGTCACCTATCTGTATTCGCTGTATGTAACGGTGTCGCGCACCATGGTCGGCGATGTGTATTTCGACACCGTCACCAACCTGACTTTCGTGATCCTGATCGGGCGCTATCTGGAAGGCATGTTCCGCCACCAGGCGGTTTCTGCTACCAAGCGTCTGATGGAGTTGCAGTCGCGCGTAGCCATCGTCATGCGCGACGGGCAGGAACAGATGACGCCGATACGCGGCGTCAAGCTCGGCGATCACGTACTCATCAAACCCGGTTACAAAGTGCCGGTGGATGGCGTGGTGCTGGAAGGGCACAGTACCGTGGACGAGGCCATGCTGAGCGGCGAATCTGCACCGGTGAGCAAATCGGCGGGGGCGCAGGTATTCGCCGGTACAGTGAACAGCAACGGCGCTCTGCTGGTAGAAGTGCGCACACAATTGCAGGACACCACCCTGTCCAAGATCATCCGCCTGGTGGAGGAAGCGCAATCCTCCAAAGCCCCCATCCAGCGGCTCGCAGACAGTATCGTGCCGTGGTTCGTGCTGGTAACACTGATCTGCGCTGCGATCACCTTTTATATCTGGAACAGTCACGGTTTCGAAATCGCGCTGATGGCCGCGACCTCGGTACTCATCATTACCTGTCCCTGCGCGTTGGGTATGGCAACGCCGGTGTCTATCGCTGTGGCATCCGGCCTTGGGGCAAAACACGGCATTCTGGTCAAGAACGGACTGGTATTGGAGACGTTGTCCAAAGTCACGCATTTTGTGTTTGACAAGACCGGCACCCTGACTGAAGGAAAAATGAGCGTGGCAGAGGTGCTTGTAGCGCCTGGTTGCGACGAACGGGAGGTGTTGCGCTATGCCGCTGCGGTAGAACGCTATAGTGAACACGGTGTAGGCAAGGCCATCGTGATTGAAACCGAGACAAGGCAATTGCTGCACCGAGAACTTGCGACGAGTGGTTTTCAGGCGACGGCCGGGCTGGGTGTGCAAGCGAATGTCGCCGGTCAGACGGTGCTGCTGGGGAGCGCGGAATGGTTGGTGCGGAAGGGCATAATGCTCGACGAAGCGCTGCAAGTTACCGCGCATACTCTGGAAACGCAAGCAATGAGTTGTGTTTACATGGCGCAGGAAGGGAAACATGTGGCTATCATCGCCCTCGCCGACAAATTGCGAAGCGATGCACGACAATTGGTGAATGAGCTCCGTAGCGCGGGCATAACCATGACTTTGCTGAGCGGTGACCGCAGGCCCGTTGCCGAGGCGGTTGCTCGGCAACTTGGCGGCATGGAAGTCATCGCCGAAGTGCTGCCGCAGGATAAGGATCAGGTGATCCAGCGCCTGCAGCAGAGCGGTGCGGTGGTGGCCATGGTGGGCGATGGTGTTAACGACGCCCCGGCTCTGATCCGTGCCGATGTCGGCATTGCACTGGGTTCCGGCACCGACGTCTCGGTGGAAAGTGCCGATATTGTGCTGATGCACAACGAGCTGGACAAGGTGCGGCAGGCCTCGCAGTTGTCGCGCCGTACTCTGCGTACGATCAAGCAAAATATCGGGTTATCTTTCGTGTATAACGCCATCATGGTTCCGCTGGCAATGATGGCCCATGTAAGCCCGCTGGTGGCCGCGATCACCATGCCGATAAGCTCCTTGGTCGTGATCGGCAATGCCGGACGCATACGCACATTATTCAAGAAACAATGAGGTGAGACGATGGACGTGATCTATAGTTTGATACCCGGCATGATGGCTTTTGGCGTACTGCTCGTCATCGTGTTGGTATGGGCGGTGAAGAAGGGGCAGTACGAAGACATGGAAGGCAGTGCCAATAGCATCCTGCTGGATGACGACGATGACATGCTGCGCGACGACAAGCCTAAAGACGTGAGCGCCGACAAGAAGTAGGCGCCCACACAAAGTTTTATTTCAGCACTTCCCCGTTTGCCAGCAAAGGGCGAACCAGTTTATCGAAATCCCGAGGCGGAACATATTGCAGCAATGGCTTCTCGGAGCCTCCCACTGTGATATCCAAACCATTCTGCGGATACAACCAATGGACGATGCTACTCTTTCGTTCCTGGATGCGCTGTGCCGGTTGGCCGAAACGCTTGATAAATATTGCTTCATCGACGTGCAGACTCGGCAGGTAGGTCAGGCTGCCGATCGGCATGTTTCTTAACTTTGCGATGTCGTCTGGCGTCATGGTTATCTTCTTGCCGCTCTCGTTTCCGGTTGCGGCCATGCGCAAGCCGCGCTCATACATTCCCTGCAATTCTGTTTCGGGAACGTTGATGGTTAGCACGACCTTGGAAGACAAACCGGCCAGATTGACCTGATCGAAATACATTTCGGCGACCAACTTGCCTTCGCGTGATTTGAACAGGCTGGGTTCGGCGTCTTGCCTGAATTGTTGTTCGGCATCCCTCGTGGCGGACTCGCCCAGCGTCAGACCGAAGACACGCACAGAATCTGGTGTTGGATGTTCGATATGCCAGGGCAGGACATCGTTACGTCTGGAGTCGTTGCCGGGCATAAAAAAAGCTCCGGTTAGAAGAAGCGCCGACAGAATGCCGACGCCCCAATAGATCTTGCTTTCAGTTGTCATGGTGAGTCTGGGGATGGTTTAAGTAGAAGTTGTTGGTGCCGGGTTTTGCTCGACAAAGCTTTTTGGCAAAGCGCCATTGCGCGCCTGGTGCACGGAAACATTGCCCAAAACAATGAGTATCAACAGCGATACCATAAACGGAAGCAGGCCTGCGCCGCCGAGCAGGGCGATGGTAGCGATCTTTGACCATCCCATTGCTTTCGAGAGCAGGAAGCCGCCGCCGATAACCACGCAGGTAATGGTCAGCAGCCACAGAAAATGGCGGTTGCGCTGCGCAGCGATTTTCCAGTGCGATTTGACGAACCAGGAATCGTTGCCTTGGGCAACCTGTTTTGCCTTGATGATGATGTAACCGGTAATCACAAAAGAAGTAATTGGAACAATAGCCACCATCCAGGGGAAGGTGGAGAACACTCCGAAAGTCGAGGCGAACACCAGAATGTGGTTGAACACCAGGTTGATCAAGAAAATCTCGTGTGGCCATTTGGCATGGTCGCTTTCTTCCCTTGAAATGGTAAATTGTTGCGGCATGTTAATCTCCCTGACTAATTTTATTGTTATAAAAGCCTGCTACCCACTCAGGATACCAGTTTCGTAGGCATTTTGAAGCATGTACCGGTTATGGCATCAGGTGCAACCGACGAAGCTGCGCAGGCGCAGCATGTCCATGATTTCAACCTCGCGGACTCTGACGTTGAGCAGGCCATGTTCCTGGAAGTGCGAGAATGTGCGACTCACTGTTTCCAGCTTCAACCCGAGATAGCTGCCGATTTCATGCCTGGTCATACGCAGCAGGAAGGCATTGGGAGAGTAGCCTCGCGCGCTGAAGCGTTGCGACAGGTTGAGCAGAAAGGCGGCCAGGCGTTCCTCGGCGCGCATGGAGCCGAGCAGCATCATGATGCCCTGATCGCGCACGATCTCGCGGCTCATGATCTTGTGCAGATGCCGTTGCAAAACCGGCAGTTCACGGCTCAATTCTTCCAGGAGATTGAACGGAATTTCGCAGATTTCGCTGTCAACCAGCGCAATTGCATCGCAGGTGTGGGCGTCGGAGCAGATCGCGTCCATTCCGATGATCTCGCCGGGCATCTGGAAGCCGGTCACTTGTTCGCGGCCATCCTCATGCAGCACCTGGGTTTTGAAGAAACCGGTACGAATGGCATACAGCGAGCGGAATTGTTCCCCGCTGCGGTAAAGGTATTCGCCGCGCCGGAAGGTGCGCTTCAGGCTGGTCAGGGCATCGAGACGTTGCATCTGCGTTCCGTCCAGGTCGACAGGGAGGCACAGTTCACGCAGGTTGCAGCTTGAACAGGCGATACGCAAAGAAGGACTGTTGACGGTATTTTGCACTTGAAATTTATATGGGTATTCCTCACTCCAGTAGGGGAATATGACACGGTTTTTGACCTATATCAAACGCATTTTGCGGTATGCTGGCACATTCCGAAACTGAAAAATTGCAAAGTCACACCATGTCAGCCAATAAAGAAATATGTTCCCAGTTGGAAGTCGATCTTGACCTGATTCGCCGTCTGGACAAGAACGGACCGCGCTATACCTCTTACCCCACGGCAGACCGCTTCGTCGAGGCATTTAATGCAGAAATGTACGCACAATGGGTGGGGAAGCGCGAAGTTGGCGGTATCGGCCGCCCGTTGTCGCTGTACGTTCATATCCCCTTTTGCAATACCCTGTGCTTCTATTGCGCCTGCAATAAGGTCGTCACCAAGGATTTCAGCAAGGCCGATCAGTACGTGCGCTACCTGATCAAGGAGATCGAAATGCAGGCCGCCTTGCTGGGCAAGGAACGGCGCCTCGAGCAATTGCACTTCGGTGGCGGCACCCCCACTTTCCTCAGTGACGACGAACTGCGCGCGGTGATGGGTGCGATCAGCAAGAATTTTGAGCTGGTGGAAGATGGGGAATATTCGATCGAGATCGACCCGCGCAAAGTCAGCGATGCCACCGTAGAGTTGCTCGGCGAACTGGGCTTTAACCGTATCAGCATTGGCGTGCAGGATTTTGATGCGGCCGTGCAAAAGGCGGTGAACCGCATCCAGAGCGAAGAAGAGACCTTGCAAGTCATCAAGGCGGCGCGCGCCAACGGCTTCAAATCGGTGAGCATCGACCTCATTTATGGCTTGCCCAAGCAGACCATAGATGGCTTCAAGACGACACTGAACAAGGTCATCGCGGTCAATCCTGACCGGCTGTCCATCTATAACTATGCGCACATGCCGACCCTGTTCAAGCCGCAGCGCCGCATTCATGAAGAAGACCTGCCTGCGCCGCAAACCAAGCTGGACATTCTCAAGCTGGCAGTGAATACGCTGACTGATGCTGGTTACGTGTACATCGGCATGGATCACTTTGCCAAGCCGGACGATGAATTGGCCGTGGCGCAGCGCCAGGGGAGACTGCACCGCAATTTCCAGGGCTATTCCACCCACTCCGATTGCGACTTGATCGCGGTCGGGGTCAGTTCCATCGGAAAAATTGGCCCGACCTACAGCCAGAACTTCCGCGAACTCGAACCGTATTACGACGCGCTGGACAACAATGTGTTGCCCATCATGCGCGGCATGGAGTTGAATGCGGATGATCTGGTGCGCCGCGCCATCATCCAGGCGCTGATGTGCCACTTCGAAATATCGAAGGAATCGTTCAACATTGCTTACCTCATTGAGTTCGATAAGTACTTTGCGACGGAACTACAGGAGCTGGCCGAATATGAAAAAGAAGGGCTGCTCAAGCTCTCGCCGCAATGGATCAGCGTCACCCCCAAGGGGCGTATGTTGATTCGCAATATCTGCATGGTCTTTGATAAATACCTGCGCTTAAAACAAGAACACGCGCGCTATTCGAAGGTCATATAGAGCACATCAGCAACAGTCAGGGACGATCCGCCGCGGGTAGTTTTGCGGAGGTCATCTGACACATTGGGGTAAAATGCCCCTCGTTAGGAGCGAGAGATAATAATGAAGCGTGTGGACGATTTTCGCCTGAAGTTTGGCAAACAGGAACTGGTTCCGATCATGATCGGCGGCATGGGTGTGGATATTTCCACGTCCGGCCTTGCTTTGGAAGCTGCTCGCCTGGGCGGTGTGGGCCATATCTCGGATGCAATGCTGCCTACCGTATCGGATCGTCATTACGACACCGATTTCGTTAAAACCAAGCTCCAGCAATTCAAATACAACATCAACAATTCCGACAAGTCCGACGTCAAGTTCGATCTCGGTCATATTGCCGAATCAACACGCCTGCACGTGAGCAAGACCATGGAAGCCAAGCGCGGCTCCGGCATGATTTTCATCAACTGCATGGAAAAGCTCACCATGAGCGCACCAAAAGAAACCCTCAAGGTGCGGCTGTGGGAGGCACTCTCTGCAGGTATCGACGGTATTACTCTTGCGGCAGGCCTGCACCTCGGCTCGTTCGCCATGATCGAAGACCATCCGCGCTTCCGTGATGCCAAACTGGGCATCATCGTCTCCAGTTTGCGTGCGTTGCAATTGTTCCTGCGCAAGAATGCGCGCACCAACCGCCTGCCCGATTTCATCGTGGTGGAAGGCCCGCTGGCGGGTGGACACCTTGGCTTCGGGCTGGACGACTGGATGAAGTATGACCTGCGTACTATCACCAATGAAATACACCAATACCTGCGCGATGAGAAACTGGATATTCCGGTGATACCTGCAGGTGGCATATTTACCGGCAGCGATGCGGCGTCCTTCCTGGAAGAGGGCGCCGGAGCTGTGCAAGTGGCAACGCGCTTCACCGTGGCCAAGGAATGCGGCCTGCCCCCGGATGTGCAGCAGGAATATTTCAAAGCCAGCGAGAACGATATCGAGGTGAATGGAACTTCCCCCACCGGCTATCCGATGCGTATGCTGAAAAACAGCCCGTCCACCGGCTCCGGCATTCGCCCCGGCTGCGAATCCTATGGTTATTTGCTGGATGCAAACGGACATTGCGACTACATAGATTCCTATAATCGGGAAGTTGCGTTGCATCCGGACGACAAAAAAATCGCGGTGTTTGATAAAACCTGTCTGTGTACGCACATGCGCAACTACAAATGCTGGACCTGCGGGCACTACACCTATCGCCTCAAGGACACCGCTCGCAAGACCGCGGATGGCAAGTATCAAATACTATCTGCAGAACACATTTTCAAGGACTACCAATTCAGCACCGATAACAAAATCGCGTTGCCGGATTGAGGGTTTTCAATGGTTTATAATCCACCTATCGTTTATTGATGGGTGGAGACATGAACAAATACCTCAAGTATGGTCTGTGGTCGCTTTGTGTCTTGGTCTTCCTGCTCGCGAGTGTTGTTGCCTATATTGCGCTGACTTTCAACCCGAACGATTACAAACCGCAAATCATCCAGTCGGTCAAAGACAGCAAGCAACGTACACTCAGGCTGGATGGCGATATCAAGCTGCACTTCTTTCCCAGCATTGGTGTCAGTCTGAGCAAGGTCTCGCTTTCCGAGTTTCAAAGCGAACAGGTATTTGTTTCAGTAGACAGCGCCAGCGTTTCACTCAAACTGTTGCCGCTGCTCACCAGGCAACTTGTGGTAGACGAGGTGGCGGTGAGCGGAGTCAAGGCACAACTGATCAAATTCAAGAACGGCAAGACAAACCTTGACGACTTGTTGGGCAAAGAAGCCGTTCCTGCAACGCCAGCGCCCGTTGCTGAATCAAGCGCACCAATGAAGTTTGACATTGCATCGGTGCGGCTGGACAAGACTAACCTGAGTTACAGCGATGAGGCAGCAGGGGCTCTGTACAGCGTGAAGGACCTGACGCTGCAAACGGGGCGTATCGCCGATGAAATCCCGACGCGGATTGATTTCGCTGCCCACATCCAGTCCAGCAAGCCCAAACTGGACGTCACCGTACAAATCAAGACCACGCTTACTTTCGATCTGGAAAAGAACCAGTATCAGGTGCAGGGGCTGGACCTGCAGGCCAATGGTGCGGCGCTCGACGTGACAAACCTGGCCGTGAAGGCGGGCGGCGATGCCAGTGCACACCCGGCGGTGCAGGAATTTTCGATGAATAAATTCGCATTCACAGTAAGCGGCGTGAAGGGAAAAGATCAATTCGAAGTAAGGCTGGATGCGCCTGATCTCAACCTGACCAAAAACAATTTCACCGGGGAAAATGTTTCGCTGAATGCCAAATTTGATGGCACGCTTGGCAATGTTGCCGCAAAACTTTCGCTCCCTGCAATCGAAGGCAATGCGCGCGTATTCAAGGTCAGTTCGTTGCAGCTGGATATCAATCTCAAGCAGCCGGAGCAATCCTTCAAAGTGAAACTCTCTTCTCCCGTCACCGGCAGCATCGAAGCACAACAGTTCAATCTGTCCGACATCAAGCTGGCGCTCAATGCTACCGGGGACAAGCTGCCAGGCAAGAGCATCAACAGCGAATTGAAAGGCGGCATTCGTGCCGATCTTGGCAGGCAGAATATTGAAGCCAATCTGGCTGGCGGGTTGCTGCAAAGCCAGATCAAAGCCGCGATAGCGGTGAAAAATTTCACCGTGCCGGCGATTCGATACGATCTGGAAGTCGACAAATTCGATGCCGATCCCTATATGCCGAAACAGACGGCCGCAGCCCAGGAGAAGAGCAAGAAAGCAGAGCCCGAGCAGCCGTTCGATTTGTCTGTCCTGAAAACACTGAATCTGGAAGGCAGTCTGCGTATCGGTTTGTTCAAGGCAGCCAACATCAAGGCAGCCCAGCTGCGCGTGGATGTGAAAGCAAAGAACGGCATGGTTAACATATCGCCGCTTTCAGTCAAAATGTATCAGGGCAGCATTGAGGGCAAAGCATCGATCAATGCCGAGACATCCGGATTTGTTCTCAATGAGAAACTGACCGGTATTGATATTGCACCGCTGATGAAAGATGCTGCAGATCTGGAACTGGCAGAAGGCCGCGGCAACATCGTGCTTGATCTCAATTCGCAGGGTAACACCGTAAGTGGCTTGAAAAAAGCGCTGAACGGAAAAGCGACGGTGGACCTCGCGAACGGAGCGATCAAAGGTATCGACCTGGCTAAACTGGTGCAAGGTTTGCAGAACCTGAACAAGGACAGCAAGACTGAAACGCTGGGCGTGAACAAGAACGAAAAGACACCATTCAGCGAATTCAAGGCCACCTTCAAGGTGCGCAATGGTGTAGCGCACAACGACGACCTTTCGGTGAAGTCCACCATGCTGCGTGTGACTGGCAGTGGCGACATCGACATCGGCCACGACAACGTAAACTACAACGCCAAGGCTATCTTCGCCAAGACCGAGCAGGGCAGGACGGCGACCTTGCCGGTGAACGTCAGCGGAGCGTTCGACGATCTCAAGTTCAAGGTGGATTACGGCGCTCTGCTTGCCGACGTGGCAAAGCAGAAGGTCGGCGAGAAAAAAGAAGACCTGAAAGCCAAGGCAAGGGACGAATTGAAGAAAGGCCTGAAAGGTTTGCTCAAATGAGCGGTTCGCGACTTACCTGAGCTGCTCATCCATGCTCCCGTTCTCACAACAGCTCATTAGCTGGCAAAAGCAGCACGGACGTCACGGCCTTCCCTGGCAAGGGCGGGATGCCTACCGCGTGTGGCTATCCGAAATCATGCTGCAACAAACGCAGGTTGCCACTGTCATCCCTTACTACCTGCGTTTTGTTGCTTCGTTTCCCGACATCGCCGCACTCGCGGACGCTACGGAAGACCAGGTTCTCACCCACTGGAGCGGTCTCGGCTACTATGCCAGAGGCCGCAACCTGCACAAAGCTGCGCAACTCATCGTGAAAAAACATCGCGGCGAATTCCCGCGTGATTTCGAGCAGATTATCGAACTGCCCGGCATCGGCCGCTCCACCGCCGCTGCCATTTGCGCGCTGGCGTACCACGAGCGCCGCGCGATACTGGATGGCAACGTCAAGCGAGTGCTGGCGCGCTATTGCGGCATTGAAGGCTGGGCGGGCGAGAAAATGGTTGAAGAGAAATTGTGGCAGCAGGCTGAAACGTTGCTGCCGGAGTGCGATGTTGCTACCTATACGCAAGCCTTGATGGATATGGGTGCTACCGTTTGTACGCGCACCAAACCCAAGTGCGTGCTCTGCCCGGTGCAGGCCGATTGCGTCGCGTTGCAGTCTGAGCGTATCGCCACGCTACCTTCACCGCGGCCGCGCAAAGCTGTTCCGGAAAGGCTGGCAACCTTTCTTTTGCTCATGCACGGTAATGACATTCTGCTGGAGAAGCGCCCCGGTAGTGGGATTTGGGGCGGGTTGTGGTGTCCGCCGCAGTTTGATGATGAAGACGCGGCGAGGGATTGGTTTGATCGCAAGGGAATGGACGCGAGTGAGGGGCAAAGGCTGGATATCTTTACTCATACCTTTACGCATTTCAAGTTGCATATTACTCCGTTGAAGATACAGCTTGTGCGGAAGCCTTTGATTGCCGCGCAACCGGGGAGTATTTGGCTGGATGCGGGGGAGGCGCTGGGGGCGGCGATACCGACGCCGGTGAGGGTAATGTTGAAAAAGGTTGTCCGGGGTTAGTTCCCTCTCTCTATGGGAGAGGGTAAGGGAACATTCTTTGCATTACCCCACACATAAAAGCCAACAACGTCGGGCAACCCCTGTCGGTGTTGGTATTAAAACCTGCGGGCTTTGCCCATCCCCTTCGACCTGGCTCAGGACAGGCTTCGGTACGACTACGCTTGTTCAGGACGAACGGTCTGGCTTCATTCTCCCCACTTCTTCATCAGCGTCTGTTCCACCCCAAGATGATCCAATATCCGAGCGACAACAAAATCCACCATATCCCCCACACTCTGCGGATGATGATAGAACCCCGGATTCGGCGGCATGATGACGGCGCCAGCGTGCGAGAGTTTGAGCATATTCTCCAGATGAATGGCGGAGAAAGGCATCTCTCTTGGCACTAAAACCAAGGTGCGTTTTTCCTTGAGCATGACGTCGGCAGCGCGGCAGATGAGGTCATCGCTGATACCGTTGGCGATCTTGCCGAGCGAACCCATGGTGCAGGGGCAAACTACCATGGCATCGCCTGGGTTGGAGCCGGAAGCCATCGGCGCATACCAGTCCTGAACGCCAAATACTTTCAGTTCGCCGCTGAATTTGCCGAAGCGTTCGGTAAACATCTGTTCCGCTTCCTGCGGGCGGCTCGGGAGTGTGAAATCCAGTTCCTGTTTTGCGACAATCTGCGCTGCTTGCGAATAGACCAGATGCACGCGCTGCCCGCTTTGCAGCAGGCATTCAAGCAGGCGCATGCCGTAGGGCAGGCCGGAGGCGCCGGTGAGGGCGAGGGTGATGGTTTTCATCGCTTAATCCTTATTTTCTGTATGGCCATGCCTGCCACCCCGACACTCTAATGGAACTGGCAGTCATTCGGCTAGTCTCTTCAGGCGTGCCATTCAGATCCGGATTGCGTGCGGCAAGTGCCGAAGTACAGAATTGTAAAGAATCGGGCGGCCTGATCGTCCTTGGTCTAAAATGCGGCTCGAGTTTGCCGCAGTTGGCGTGATTCAAGCCTTTTTACGAGTATTTTAAAATGAAACGATATTTTGCAATTATCGCGGTGGCGGTTGCCGCCTTATTTTTGCCAGGCTGTATCGGCAGCGGAGGTTCTTCGGCGCCTGCGCCGAACAATGTGCAGGTCGTTGCGAAGGATAGTCGGGCCATCCTGACTTGGGACATGGTTTCCGGCGTTGAATACTGGATTTTTCACGCGAACGGAACCGGTGTTTCGCCGAAAAATTGCTCCTCAATGCTCTTGTGCTACACAACCGTGAATGTGACTTCCCCGGCATCAGCCACGGGCTTGACTAATGATCTGCCATACACTTTTTCGATTAACGGAAGAAGGAGTGGAGGGCCGGGCGGGCCGGGTTCTGTTGCAGTGTCAGCCCAGCCCAGGCTGGCTGGTAAAAAATGGACTCCCCCGCTCACAAATCCCATCCCAAATACAACTGCCATGCGCGGCGTGGCTTACGGGGTAACATCGGCAGCTGTAGCCACGTTCGTGGCAGCAGGAGATAGCGGCGCTTTGTATTCTGGCACTGTGTATACAACTCCTAATCCAGATCCAACAATTGTTGTAGATACCGGAATTACGTGGACTCCACTGAATCCGTTGCCCGCCACTACTTTTAACGCGGTGAGCTATGACCCATTTGGAACCTTATATCTGGTTGCCGGCAACGGCGGAGCGATATTGCAAAGCACTGATGCGGTAACATGGACGCCGCAAACCTCTGGCACAACGAAAACGGGGAATGCCCTTTATGCTATTGCAAACAATGGTGCGAGTACTATTGTCGCTGCCGGAGCGGCCTACACAATCATTTATAGCCTCGACCATGGGGTGAGCTGGGCACTAGCGGTTCCGCCGACTGTTTCCGGTTCGCCTGCGTTGAATGGAGTTGCTTATGGGTATGTCACTTCGTTGGGGGTGTCCAGATTCCTGGCAGTCGGTGCGTCGGGAACGGTGCTTTACAGCGTGGATGGATGGAATTGGTTTGCTGCGACAAGCCTGCCAAGTCCTATTTCGTCTTCTGAAGTCAAAGGTGTCACCTACGGATTGGTTGGGGGTTATGGCACATTCGTTGTAGTCACGGCTGACGGATATTCGACCATGACTTTAGACGGGGGCACCACTTGGACGACGCCGGTTCAGGTATCAACATCGGCCCTGAATGCAGTCGCCGCATCCGTGAATCCTGCTGTGCCATTGTCGACCACCGTTACTGCTGTGCCATACATTACTACGGTTACCAATGCATTTGTAGCTGTTGATAGTGCCGGAAAAATATGGAGATACGATAGTCTCGACGGTGCTGGGGTGACATGGGGATGGGAGCCGGTCGCGGTGTATCCAGGTTCAACTCCACTGTATGCAGTTACCCGCGGCGGCCTTTATGACTACGCTGCAGTTGGTGCTAGCGGAACTAACTTGTACGCCGATTAGCGGACAGCCGGATCTGCTTGATCCGGTTTTTCCTGTAATTTCTTTCCTATCTTTATGCCAATCTCTTCCCCATTCGGGAAGGTGATGGCGTTTCATCCATAAAACTTGCAGCTATCAATCCGTTTACTGTGCCGAACACAATGGCAGCCGTGGCGAAGATCGGAATCAGGTAGGAGATCCCTGCGAGCGGGATGAGCCAAAAATACACGACAGTCATTTGTCCTGCGATATGCGCGAAGGCGGCGAGGATGCTGTCGGTGACGGGGCCGAACCAGCGCTGGGGAAAATGCAGGCTCAGCGCAAGTACAGCGAGGCTGCACACGGCACCGGACAGGCTGAGGAAAAATCCCGGGGCGAGGAAGTTGCCGAACAGCAGGCTGCCCGCCAGCACACGCAACAACGAAACCCACGCTGCCGCACGCCAGCCGTAACGAGCCAGCACGATCAGAGTAACGATGTTGGCCAGTCCCGGTTTGACACCGGGTAGCGGCGACGGGATGGCGTTTTCCAGCACGGTCAGACCAAGCGCCACAGCCGCCATTTTGGCGATGTGGTGGTCTTCGGCCGATGTCTCAAGTTTTATTGTTGTCATAATATCCAAGTGCTGAGGAACGAGGACTGAGTAAAACTCTCTACTCTGTTTTTCACTCAGTCCTCAGTCCTGCTTTTCAATAATTAAGACTGTCATATTTCTTGGCCCCTCCGGTCAGTTCCACACTCACCTCATTCGGCAAACAAATTGCAATCTCGCCTGCCTGCTGCAGCCAGCCCTGGCGCACACAATATTGTCTTGGGCTGGGGTCTGAGCTGATGCGTACTTTGCGTTTTTCGATTGTGATGATGCTGGTACCGAGCGGGCCGGGTACTTCGATCTGCTGGTCGCGCGACAACGGCACTTCGCGGAACACTTTGCCGCCGCTGCGGATGAGCGCAGTGTCTGCTGCGCCGCCGGACCAAACCATGACAGTGATCCAGAGAGTGCACAAGCCACCGGCAAGCAAGGTGAAATAATCGCCGGGTTTGATGAGGTGCAGCACGGGCACGGTCAGGCTTGTTGCGAAAGTTCGCGGTGGCGCAACAGCACTTGTTGTTGCGATTTGAAATGCTGTGCCAGTTTTTCGGCGAGATAGACCGAGCGATGTTGTCCGCCGGTGCAGCCGATGGCCACAGTGAGATAGCTGCGGTTGTCGGCGACAAAACCGGGAAGCCATTCTTCGACAAAGTCGCGGATGTCGGCATACATCTTCTGCACCTGCGGTGTAACTTCCAGAAAATCAATCACCGGCTGGTCGCGCCCGGTGAGCGGACGCAGCACAGGGTCGTAATGCGGGTTGGGCAGGCAGCGCACGTCATAGACCAGGTCGGCATCCAGCGGCAGGCCGTTCTTGAAGCCGAAGGATTCGAACAACAGGGTCAGGCGTGCGCGATCCAGGGTGATGAATTGTTTGATCCATGCGCGCAGGGCGTTGGCATTGAGATCGCTGGTGTCAATGTGGTGGCCGATGCTGGCGACCTCGGCCAGCAGTTCACGCTCCAGGGCGACACACTCCGGCAACGTTTTTACGCCATCGTTCAAGGGGTGCAGGCGGCGTGTTTCGGAGAAGCGCTTGACCAGCGTTTCGGTCTTGGCATCGAGAAACAGCACATGCACGTCGATGTTTTGCTGCTTGAGCTTCTCAATGTATTGGGGCAACAACAGAAAACTGTTTCCGCTGCGCACATCCACACTGACGGCGACTTTTTTTACCCCGGCCAGTTTCAGGTTGTTGGTCAGCACATGCAGCAACTCGGCGGGCAGGTTGTCCACACAATAGTAGCCACTGTCTTCCAGCACGTTGAGCGCAACGCTTTTGCCGGAACCGGAGAGACCGCTGATCAGGAAGAGTTGCACACTCATTCCTCCAGCAAATACTGGTCGTGCCGGTTGATGAACTGCTGCATTGTGTCGATGCCACGCTGCTGCAGTACGAAATTGCGCGCGGCGGCCTCGACCAGCACGGCCAGGTTGCGGCCTGCCATTACGGGAATTTCCACCTTCTTGATCTTGACCCCCAGTATTTCCTCGAAGCCCAAAGACGGAAGCCGGTCCAGTTTGGAAAGGTCGTCGAATGGCGGACGATAAAGATGCACGATCAGTTTGAGGCTTTTTTTTCGGCGCACCGCAGTTTCGCCGAACATGGTGCGGATGTTGAGCATGCCCAGACCGCGCACTTCGAGGAAATCGCGCAGCAATTCCGGGCAGCGGCCTTCCAGCGTTTCCGGCGAGATGCGGTACAGCTCGGTGATATCGTCTGCCACCAGGCCGCTGCCGCGCGTGATGAGTTCCAGTGCCAGTTCGCTCTTGCCCACGCCACTGTCGCCGGTGATCATGACGCCGACCCCGAGCGCATCGAGGAAAACGCCGTGGCGCGTGGTCGAATCGGCCAGTCCCTTGACGATGTAGTGGCGGATCATCCACATCAGTTGAACGCTGCCCAGCGGTGAACGGAACAGCGGGGTATGGGTGCGATTGGCAAAATCCAGCAGCCCCTTGGGAATCTCGGTTTCTCCCGCCACGATCAGGCACAAGGGCTGGCCATCTTCCAGTTGCTTCAGTGCAGTGGACAACTCGGCCGGGGAGAGGGCGTGCAGGTAATCCAGTTCGACGCTGCTCAATACCTGTACCCAGTTCGGGTGGATCAGGTTCATGTGGCCGATCCAGCCGCGATTGGAAGCGTTGACGGTCTCGCTTTCCAGCACGCGGTCGCCGCCTTCCGATCCGGCTACCCAAGTCAGTCCGAGACGTTCCTGTTTGTCTGCAAATAATTGCCGTATATTGACCTGAGCCATCACAGATACCTCTCAAAATCCAAAGTTTCGTCGCCATGCCGCGTTGCGCGCGAAAAATCTTGCTTACATATTGTCACATATGCTGCGCTGCGATTTGTCGCACGCGCCTGTGTCAACTCCGCATCCAGCTTGCTGGATAGCGGATTGCCTGCCTTTGGTGTGCCTAGCTTAGAAATTTGAATTTTAAGAGGCATCTGTATGACTTATCTAACCCTGCCAGTCGGCAAACAGTTTGTGGATCGCGACGGGGTCGTCGGTGTTTTGCAAATTGTCGCGGAAAGCCTTGTCGCTGAACATCTGGGCCAGTTCACCCAGCAACTGCAAATGTACATCGGTTGCGCGTTCCGGAACCAGCAGCACGAAAATGAAGTTCACCGGCAGTCCGTCAGGTGCATCGAAGGGAATCGGGTTTTGCATCTTGACGAATGCGGCTGCCGCATCACGCAGCCCCTTTACGCGGCCATGCGGAATGGCCACGCCCTGACCCAGTCCGGTGGAGCCAAGTTTCTCGCGTGCAAACAGGCTGTCGAACACCTGGCTGCGTGCAATGCGTTGCGTGTTTTCGAACAATAATCCGACACGTTCGAACACGCGCTTTTTGCTAACGGAATCGTTGTCGAGTATTACGCATTCGGGCGTCAAAATTTTGCTGATCAGACTCATATTATTTCACCATGACAAAAAAACGGGGCAACCTCTTCAGGCTGCCCCATATGTTGTTTTATTCTGCCGCGCCGTGCTTGCCGGAATCATCGTGGCGGCGAGCGGTGCCTTTTTCCTTGTGCTTCAGTACTTGCCGGTCCAGGGAATCGACCAGTGCATCAATGGCGACATACAGGTTGTCATCCACGGTTTCGGCAAAAATATTCTTGCCGGAAACATGGATGTTGGCTTCGGCCTTCTGTATCAGCTTGTCAACAGACAGGATCACGTTGATGTCGATCACGTTGTCGAAATGGCGTTTGACCTTGTCCAGTTTACTGAGTACGTGCTCGCGGATGGCCGGGGTGATTTCGAGGTGACGTCCTGTTAGGTTGAGGTTCATGGCCTGCTCCTTTTGGTTAGAGTGATTTACGAAGATTTACCGGAAGGATGTTCATTCCCTCGCGGTATTTTGCCACGGTACGGCGGGCGACCAAAATGCCCTGCTGTGCCAGGATTTCTGACATGCGACTGTCGGTGAGCGGACGCTTTGCATCCTCCTCGCTGACCAGTTGCTTGATAAGTGCGCGTATAGCGGTGGAAGAACACGCACCGCCCGCTTCGGTAGCGAGTCCGCTGCCGAAGAAATACTTGAATTCGTAGATGCCGCGCGGGGTGAGCATGAACTTCTGCGTGGTCACGCGCGAAATGGTGGATTCGTGCAGTTCCAGCTGGTCGGCGATCTCGCGCAGTACCAGCGGGCGCATGGCGATATCGCCGTGCTCGAAGAACTGGCGCTGGCGTTCGACGATGGCCTGCGACACGCGCAGGATGGTCTCGAAGCGCTGTTGCAGGTTCTTGATGAACCAGCGTGCTTCCTGTAATTGTCCGGCCATCTCCTGCGCGTTCTTCTCGTTGCGCTGCTGCAGGATGTTGGCGTAAACTTGATTGATGCGCAGGCGCGGCATGGCTTCGGGGTTGAGGCGCGCGCGCCAGATGCCGCCGTGGCGTTCCACCAGCACATCCGGCACTACATAGTCGGCAGCGCGGTGTTCGAACGCCGAACCGGGTTTGGGTTGCAGGTGCACGATCAGGTTTTGCGCGCAGCGCAAGGCATCGTCGTCGCAACGCAGGGCCTTTTTCAGTTTGCTGAAATCTCTTGCGGCCAGCAGGTCCAGGTGATGCGTCACGATGGCAAGTGCAAGATCACGTGCCGGTATATCTTCCGGCATGGCTTCCAGCTGCAGGGCCAGGCATTCGCTCAGGGTGCGCGCGCCGATACCGGGGGCGTCCAGATGTTGCAACTGCACCAGCGCCGTTTCCAGATCGTCCAGCGAGATATCCAGTTCCGGCGGCAGTAGTTCGAATATTTCTTCCAGCGGCTGCGACAGGTAGGCGTTTTCGTCCAGTGCGTCGATGAGCAGGCCGATGATCTTTTTGTCGCGCCCGTCCATCTGGCTCATGTTCAATTCCCACAGCAAGTGCTCGCGCATGCTGGGTTTCTCGGCAGCAACTTCGGAATAACCGTCGTCCTCGTCGTCAGGGCTGGAGGAAGAAGAACTCGACGAGAACGAAGGCTCTGGCCATTCGTTGCCATCGTCTTTGCGCGATTCGCTTTCGGCAGGAGCACTGCTGGTTTCGGCACTACTTGAAGGTGCGGGCGTGTCGGTGCTGCTGTTGCCGCTGTAGGTCTGGTTGGTGCTGTCATCCTCGCGTTCGAGGAAGGGATTTTCATCCAACAGGCGCGCAGTTTCCTGATTGATCTCTAACGTGGAGAGTTGCAGCAGCTTGATAGCCTGCTGCAACTGCGGCGTCAGCATCAGTTGTTGGGATTGCCTGAGTTGGAGAGAGTGTTTCATTGCTGGTTTCGGTGGGGGGCTGCGCTATCTTATAACTTGAAGTGCTCGCCCAAATAAACCTTCCTTACGCCCTCATTATAGATGATTTCATCGGGCTTGCCTTCCGCCATCACCGAGCCGGCATTGATGATGTAGGCTCGGTCACAAATGCCCAGCGTTTCACGCACGTTATGGTCGGTAATGAGCACGCCGATGCTGCGCTCCTTGAGGAAGCGGATGATCTTCTGAATATCCAGTACGGCAATAGGGTCAACGCCGGCGAACGGTTCGTCCAGCAGGATGAAGCGCGGGTCGGTCGCCAACGCACGGGCTATTTCCACACGCCGCCGCTCGCCGCCCGACAGGCTGATGGCGGGGTTGTCGCGGATGTGGGTGATATGCAGGTCGTTCAACAGGGCTTCCAGCCTGGTGTTCATTTCGGCCGGGGCGTAGCCCTGCAATTCCAGCACGGCCATGATATTTTCGGACACGGTCAGGCGGCGGAAAATGGAGGCTTCCTGCGGCAGATAAGCCAGACCCAAGCGGGCGCGGCGATGGATGGGCAGGTGTGTGATGTCCTGATCGTCGATGAATATTTCGCCGCCGTCCACAGCGACCAGGCCGACGATCATGTAGAAGCTGGTGGTCTTGCCCGCGCCGTTCGGCCCCAGCAGTCCGACCACTTCACCGCTTTTTACGGACAACGAAACATCATGCACCACGGTGCGGGTGCCATAGCGTTTTTTCAATGAAACGGTGCGAAGTTCACTCATGGTTTTTGCTTTGACAGGGTCGGACTGGATTGGATGGTGAGCGGCGCGTCTTTCGTTGCGGGGCTGGTGGCGGTCTCTTTGTTCCTGGGTTGGATCACTGCATGCACGCGGCCCTTGCTGGGGTCGTTAATATTGTTCGGGTCGCCACTTACCTGGAATATCTCGGTGCGGGTGCTGTACGCAATGTGGTCGCCCTGCACATCGTCCTGGGCGCGCTTGACCCTTGCCTGAACGAAGAAATCCACGGCTTCGGTACGTGTGTCGTACTCGATGCGTTCACCATAGCCTTCCATATACTCGGGTGTCCCTTCGTGTTTTTGCCGGAAGCTGGCCAGTTTGCCGGTGGCGCTACAGTGCTTGTAGCCTTGCTTGTCCTGCGTCAGCACAATTTTCTCTGCATGGATTTGCAGAGTGCCCTGGGTGAGTTCCACATTTCCTTCAAACACGCTTGTTTGCGAGATATCGTCGACGATAACCCGATCGGATTCCAGATGAATGGGTTTTTCGCGATCTGAATTCTCGGCGCGTACCGTGCCGCCCCAGGCCAATAACAGCAGGCTGCACAATACAAGCTTATTGAGGAACAGGTTCATGCGTGGCCCTGACGCGCGACAGCAGCTTGGCGGTCCGTGCTTTGTTGTCGAGTTCCATGCCGACGGCACGGATCACGTTGTACTGATTGGTCATCACCACAGCCTGGTCGGTCTCCGCCCAGTCACGTTCTGGGACGACATGCAGGTAATCAGTCGAGAAGCGTTGTTCGCTGTTGCCGCCGCTGGCGGGGCGCAATATGCGCACTTCGTCATAAAGAAAGACATCGTCGCCCTTGCTGGAAATCATGCCGGTTTGCGCCGAAGTCAGCGTCGGCGGATGATCTGCATACAGGCTGGTCAGCTGCGGCATTTGCAGGTGCGTGGTGTCGTCGTCCGGGTAATGCCAGAGCTTTTGAGCGGTGAGGGTGTAGCGCGGCTGTCCTTGTGCATTTAGCGTGACCGCAGAAAAATTATCGATGTAGTAATCCATATCATGACGCAACTGACTCTGGACTTGCGGCAACGGTTGAACCTGCTGATTGAGCCACCAGGTTCCCGCCAGCAACAGCAACAACGGCGTCAACGGCAGCCAGGAGCGTGCTTTTTCGAAAATGTGATTGTTTCTCATCACGTCAAGTAGGGCGCAAGTTGTGCGTCCAGCGTGCCTTGAGCGCTGAGAATAAGCTCGCATATTTCACGCACGGCGCCGTGTCCCGCTTCGCGCCGGCTGACGTAATGCGCATGGTCGCGCACCACTTGCGGAGCGGCGGGGACGCTCAGGGCCAGGCCGACACGGCGCATCACCGGCAGATCGACCACATCATCACCCATGAAAGAGGCGGCTTCGGGTGCCAGCTTCAGCTCCGCCAGCAGCGACTGCATCGTTGCAAGTTTGTCTTCCACACCCTGGAACAAACGTGTAATACCGAGATTTTTTGCGCGCATTTCGACACATTTCGAAGTGCGTCCGGTGATGATGGCGAGTTCCAGTCCCGATGCCTTGAGCATCTTCAGGCCGTGCCCGTCGAGCGAGTTGAAACGCTTGAATTCTTCCCCTGAATCGGAAAGATACAATCCGCCGTCTGTCAGAACGCCGTCGACATCGAAGGCGATGAGACGGAGTGGTTTGATTCGTTCGGCGAGCAACATCAGATGACCTTCGCTTTCAGGAGATCATGCATATTCAGAGCGCCAACCAGTTTCTTGCTGGCATCAACAACCGGCAACTGGCTGATGTTGTATTGTTCCATCAATTGCACCGCATCGACTGCCAGCGCATCGGGACCGATGTTGCGCGGGTTCTTTGACATCACGGCGCTGATGGGGGTAGTGCTGAAATCCAGTTTCTTTTCGAGTGTGCGGCGCAGATCGCCGTCCGTGTAGATGCCCAGCAGACGCTTGCTGTCGTCCACGATCGCCGTCATGCCCAGTCCCTTGCGCGAGATTTCCAGCACCGCGTCGGCCAGCGTCGCATTCTCGCGCACCGAGGGGATGCTGGCGTTGATATGCATGACATCGCTTACATGGGTTAGCAAACGGCGTCCGAGACTGCCGCCGGGATGTGAGCGCGCAAAATCTTCTTCGACAAAACCTTTGGCATCGAGCAGTGCTACAGCCAGTGCGTCGCCCAGCGCAAGCGCGGCGGTGGTGCTGGCGGTGGGTGCAAGCCCCATCGGGCAGGCTTCCTGCGCGACGGAGCCGTCGAGATGCACTTCAGCGGCCAATGCCAAACTGGACTGTGGATTGCCGGTGAGACTGATGAGGTGCGCACCCTGGCGTTTCAGCACGGGCACGATGGTGAGCAACTCGTCGCTCTCGCCGGAATAGGAAATTGCAATGAATACGTCCTGCGCCGTGACCATGCCGAGGTCGCCGTGGCTGGCTTCGCCCGGATGCACGAAATACGAGGGCGTGCCGGTACTGGACATGGTCGAGGCGATCTTGCGCGCGATGTGTCCGGACTTGCCCATGCCGCTGACAATAACGCGTCCCTTGCATGCAAGGATGAGATTCAATGCCTGCAAAAAATTGCCGTCGATACGCTGTATGAGGGCCCGAACGGCATCGGCTTCGATGCTCAGTACCTGGCGCGCAAGGTCGAGCGCATGCGGTGCGGCGGTGAGTGGTTTGTTCATACGCACGATTATAACAGTGTCGTTTGGGGGCGGCGTTTTTTTGAAATTGTGGCATCATCGG
>CAYOJU010000033.1:0-1800 GCA_964404355.1 uncultured Sideroxydans sp.
CTTACTATGTTTTGCCACTGATCATGGGTATCAGCATGCTGGTTCAGAGCAAGCTTAACCCGGTTCCGCCGGATCCGATGCAAGCCAAGCTCATGCAGATCATGCCTATCGTATTCAGCGTGGTGTTCTTCTTCTTCCCGGCCGGCTTGGTGCTGTATTCGGTTGTAAACAACATGCTTTCCATCGCTCAGCAGTGGTATATCACCCGCGGTACTGAGGCTGGAATCAAAGGTGCTACCAAAGCCTGACAACATCGCGGCGATCGCCACCGCCCCTGGGCGCGGTGGCATCGGCGTGGTGCGGGTTTCCGGGCAAGGGTTGGCCACAATGGCGGCTACACTGACCGGACGCCAAATCTCTCCTAGATTAGCGACCTACACGCCCTTTCTGGCGGCTGACGGAACACCCCTTGATCAGGGCATTGCGCTGTATTTCCCTGCACCTCACTCCTATACCGGCGAAGAAGTGCTGGAACTGCAAGGCCATGGTGGTCCCGCCGTGCTGCAATCCATGCTACAACGCTGTCTGCAACTTGGGGCACGTCTTGCCCAACCGGGCGAATTCACCCAACGCGCCTATCTCAACGACAAAATGGATCTAGCTCAGGCAGAAAGCGTGGCCGACCTGATTGATGCCACCACCGAACAAGCTGCACGTAGTGCCATGCGCTCGTTACAAGGCGAATTCTCTGCGGCTGTACACGGGGCGGTAAACCAGCTTATCGAACTTCGCATGCTGGTCGAAGCAACCCTGGATTTTCCGGAAGAAGAAATCGAGATTGCCGATCGCCAGTTGGGCACCGACAAGCTGGCTGCTTTACTGAAAGAAGTCACGCACATCGCTGGCTTGGCAAAACAAGGCAGCATTTTGCGGGAGGGCGCCCAAGTCGTTCTGGTTGGTGCGCCCAATGCCGGTAAATCCAGCCTGCTTAACCGCTTGGCAGGTGAGGAAGTTGCGCTGGTCAGCGAAATACCGGGTACCACGCGCGATGCAATACGTCAGGCATTGCAGGTGCGGGGTGTGCCGTTACACCTGATCGATACGGCCGGACTGCGCGAAACGGCGGATGAAGTTGAGAAAATGGGCATTGCACGCACACAACTGGCACTAACAAGGGCGGACGTGGTACTGGTGTTGCTGGATGAATCGCAACCCCGCACCAAACCGGAAGATAAAGCCATCCTGGATCAACTTCCAGCCAGGATTCCCCGCCTGCATTTGCACAACAAGATAGATCTGAGCGGCCATTCGTCAGGTGCAGAAATATGTGATGGTGAGCCGCACCTGTATCTTTCAGCCAAAACGGGAGACGGGATGGAGGTCTTGCAGGACAAGCTGTTGGAAGCCATAGGCTGGCATCAGGAAACCGGCGTATTTATGGCCCGCGCACGCCATCTGGAAGCACTTTCAAGCGCGGAATTGCATTTGGTCGAGGCTGGACGACAACTGGATCGTCCGGAACTTTTTGCCGAAGAATTAAGAGAGGCGCAAGACTTCCTCAACAGTATTACCGGCGAATTTACGGCGGATGACCTGCTTGGTGAGATTTTCAGCCGCTTTTGCATCGGGAAATGACCTTAAGAGTGTTTCACGTGAAACATTTCTTCCCGTATAATTTTCGTAGGGATTCTCTTTTGCGGTATGATGCGCGTCCTCATTTTGGTAGTGATGAATGCGCGACTCGAAACAATTCGATGTCATCGTGATTGGCGGTGGCCATGCTGGGACAGAAGCTGCCCTGGCCAGTGCCCGCGCAGGTTGCGCCACGCTCTTGCTTACCCACAATGTCGAAACGCTGGG
>CAYOJU010000033.1:1900-25034 GCA_964404355.1 uncultured Sideroxydans sp.
GTGCCCGCGCAGGTTGCGCCACGCTCTTGCTTACCCACAATGTCGAAACGCTGGGTGTGATGTCCTGTAATCCTTCCATTGGCGGAATCGGAAAAGGCCATTTAGTCAAGGAAGTAGACGCGCTTGGCGGTGCAATGGCAGCCGCAACGGATGAAGGTGGCATCCAATTTCGCATCCTGAATGCATCCAAAGGCCCGGCAGTTCGCGCGACGCGAGCACAAGCTGACCGCGCACTCTACAAACAGGCGATCCGCAAGCGTCTCGAAAATCAACCAAATCTCCTGCTTTTTCAGCAGCCAGCTGAAAAACTAATTATAGAACAAGGACATGTGGTTGGCGTGCAGACTCAGCTTGGTCTGAGCTACTACGCTAAAACAGTAGTTTTGACGACTGGAACCTTCCTGGCCGGGCTGGTTCATGTCGGGCTGAAGAATTATCCAGCCGGACGTGCAGGCGATCCACCATCCATTGGCTTGGCTCAAAACCTGCGCGAACTTGGGCTCCCCATCGGGCGATTGAAGACTGGTACGCCGCCACGCATCGACGGACGGAGCATCGATTTTTCCGTAATGCAGGAGCAGCATGGCGATACGCCGGTTCCGGTGTTTTCGTTTCTTGGCCGAGCCGAGCAGCATCCGCGCCAGTTACCTTGCTGGGTGACGCAAACCAACGAGCGCACTCACCAGATTATCCGCGATGGATTGGGTGAATCGCCATTATTCACGGGCGTTATAGAGGGAGTGGGCCCACGCTACTGTCCTTCCATCGAGGACAAGATTACACGCTTTGCCGGCAAGAATTCGCACCAGATTTTTCTCGAGCCGGAAGGGCTGACCACACACGAAATTTATCCCAACGGCATTTCGACCAGCCTTTCTTACGATACGCAGCTGGCGCTGGTGCGTTCCATCAAGGGCCTGGAAAACGCGCATATCACGCGTCCCGGTTACGCCATCGAATACGACTATTTCGATCCGCGCGGCCTGAAAATGTCATTGGAAAGCAAGACGATAGCCGGACTGTTCATGGCCGGACAAATCAACGGAACCACCGGTTACGAAGAAGCAGCAGCACAAGGATTGCTGGCGGGTACCAATGCCGCACTGCAAGCAAAAGAACTGGAGCCCTGGTGCCCGCGCCGCGATGAAGCGTACTTGGGCGTGATGGTGGATGACCTGATTACGCGCGGCATTTCCGAACCGTATCGCATGTTCACTAGCCGCGCGGAATACCGGCTGCAATTACGCGAAGACAATGCAGACATGCGTCTGACCGAGACCGGCCGCCGCCTGGGTCTGGTGGATGATATTCGTTGGCAAGCCTTTGAAGAAAAGCGCGAAAAAATCGCTCGCGAGCTGGAACGCCTGAAAACGACTTGGGTAAATCCGCGCATGCTGGACAAGGCCGATGCCGAGCGCGTGTTGGGCAAAGAGATTGAGCGGGAATATTCCCTGTATGACTTGTTGCGCCGTCCCGAAGTGAGCTACGCGTCGTTGATGACTCTGCCGGGAGTGCAAAGCGCCGACGCGGCGAGTGTCGCCGAACAGGTCGAGATATTGGCCAAGTATCACGGTTACATCGAGCGCCAGCACGATGAGATCGCGCGTCAGGAAGGTTATGAAACAACGCAGTTGCCTGCCAATATGGATTACACGGTGGTGCGCGGGTTGTCGATTGAAGTCAGGCAGAAGCTGAACCAGCATCAGCCGCAAACACTTGGGCAGGCGGCACGCATTTCGGGCGTAACGCCCGCTGCGATTTCCCTGTTGCTGGTACATTTGAAACGGGGCTTCAAGCAAGAAAAAGCGGCATGAAGCTGGCACAGGAACTGGCGGCGGGCATCGCCGAAATGGGCTTGGAAGTCACGCCGGGACAGCAAAAAAAATTGCTGGATTATCTGGCGCTGCTGCACAAGTGGAACGGCGTATACAACCTCACCGCCATACGACATCAGGAGCAGATGGTAAGTAACCACTTGCTTGATAGTCTGGCTGTGTTGCCGCATTTGTGGCCTCGGCGCTGGCTGGACGTGGGGAGTGGAGGTGGATTGCCCGGAATTGTATTGGCAGTGATGCGGCCGGAATGGTCGTTCACTTTGCTGGACAGCAACAGCAAGAAAACCGGATTTGTGCAGCAGGCCGTCATCGAACTCGGTCTGAGTAACGTGGAAGTTCGTTGCGAGCGGGTTGAGCAGTGGCAGGTGCAGCAAAAGTTTGACGGGATTATTTCGCGCGCATTTGCCGAGGCAGCCGATTTTGTCACGCTGACACGCCATTTGCTGGCGGAAGGCGGTCATTGGGCAGCCATGAAGGGAGCGCCGGAGCAAGAACTGGCGCGGCTTCCCGAGGGAATTAAAGTAGAAAAAGTAGTTACATTGCGTGTTCCTAAACTAGAAGCGGCTCGTAGTCTGGTCGTGTTGGGGGTAGAAAAATGAGCAAAATATTGGCAATCACCAATCAAAAAGGCGGCGTGGGCAAAACCACGACCAGCGTCAATCTGGCGGCCAGTCTGGGCGCGGCGAAACAGCGTGTGCTGCTGATCGACCTTGATCCGCAAGGCAACGCCACCATGGGCAGCGGCATTAACAAGGCCGATCTCGAAGCCACCATTTACGACGTACTGCTGGGCGAAAAAACCGTTGCCGAGGCGCGCATCAAATCAGACTCGTGCAAATACGACATATTGCCTGCCAACCGCGAATTGGCCGGTGCCGAAATCGAACTGGTAGATGTGGAAGGGCGCGAAATGCGCCTGAAAGAGGAGTTGCAACCAATCCTGCATGAATACGATTACATCCTGGTCGACTGTCCTCCCGCGCTGAATCTGCTCACGCTGAACGGATTGTGCGCCGCGAAATCAGTGATGATTCCCATGCAGTGCGAATACTACGCACTGGAAGGTCTGAGCGACCTGGTCAACACCATCCGCAAGGTGCGCGAAAATCTGAATCCGGATCTGGAAATCGAAGGCTTGCTGCGCACCATGTTCGATCCGCGCAATGCACTGGCACAACAAGTTTCCGACCAATTGCAGCAGCATTTCGGCGACAAGGTTTACCGCACCGTTATTCCGCGCAACGTTCGTCTGGCGGAAGCACCCAGCTTCGGTATTCCGGCGCTGTACCACGACAGCCAATCCAAGGGAACGCTGGCTTATCTGGCACTGGCGGGTGAAATGCTGAACAACGCGACCGCGCAAGTCGCTGCATAACAAGTTTAAACAAAGGGAAAATCATGGCAAAACCGATCAAGGGATTGGGGCGCGGCTTGGACGCGCTGCTTTCCGGCAACAGCACATCAAAACAAAACGACGTCCTGCGCGACTTGAAAGTCGAACAGCTTAAACCCGGCAAATACCAGCCGCGCAGCCGCATGGACGAAGCGTCACTGAACGAACTCGCGGCTTCGATCAGAGTGCAGGGTGTGATGCAGCCGATCCTGGCACGCGAACTTGCGGAAGGCGGTTATGAAATCATCGCCGGCGAACGACGTTGGCGCGCGGCGCAACTGGCCGAACTGAAAATCGTGCCGGTCATCGTACGCAAGGTGCCGGACAACGCGGCACTGGCCATGGCGCTGATCGAAAATATTCAGCGCGAAGACCTGAATCCGCTGGAAGAAGCAATCGGCATCCAGCGCCTGATCGACGAATTCCAGATGACACACCAGGCTGCAGCCGATGCTGTCGGCCGCTCGCGTAGCGCAGCCAGCAACTTGCTGCGCTTGCTCAAATTGCCGCAGGCAGTGCAAGACATGCTGATGGAAGGTTCGCTCGACATGGGACATGCGCGCGCTTTGCTGTCGCTGGAAGGTGCGCACCAAGTGCTGCTCGCCAACAAGATCATTCTGGAAGGCCTGTCGGTGCGCGAAGCCGAGAAGCTGGTGCAGCAACAAGGCGAGCAATCGCCGTCAAAATCGGCTAACCCGAAAACAGCCAAAAAAGATAATCGCGATACGCAACAACTGCAAGACGAAATAAGCGCCCACCTGGGCGCCCGCGTCGAAATCAAAGCCAATAGCAAAGGCGGAGGCAAACTGGTCATTGAATATTCCAATAATGACCATTTGGAGGAACTCCTCGGTGGACTCCGAAAAGGGCGCTAAGTCAGGCGCAAACGGAGCAGATACCGACCAAGAGCGTTTGACACCTCCGCTAAACGCCGCTATCATCCTCGCGCTTTTCAAAGCCGAGGTCCAAGAAAAAAAATTGGCACGCAAGGTAGTCGGGCTGCAAATCCTGACTATTTTAGCCGCCGCAGGCGTGGTCTATGGTTGGAAAGGCTCGCCGCATGATGCGATAGCGGTGTTAGGTGGAGGGAGCGTATCTGTTCTCAATGGTGCGTTGCTGGCGTGGCGTATGTCCCGAGCAGCTTTGCATTCTGCCCAAGACGCACATCTACAATTAAGGCTCATGTATTTCTACGCTGCCGAGCGATTTCTGGCAGTCGTCGTATTGCTGGGACTCTGCCTGGCAGTACTGAAGTTTTCACCACTTGGTATTCTGGGTGGTTTTGTGTTGGGGCAAGCGGTGCTGTTGGCAGCCCGGTTGTTTTTGAAGATCAAGACTGAAGATAGCGACTAAAACATGTCCAGCGAAGCAGAAACATCAGCGGAGTATATTCATCACCACCTGCAAAATCTGACCTGGGGGCATTTGCCGGATGGCACTTGGGGCGTTGCGCATACCTCGGAACAAGCCAAAGCAATGGGATTCTGGGCACTGAATCTGGATACCTTCATCATGTCCTTCTTGGTGGGTGCGGTGTTTTTGTTCATGTTCCGCAGTGTGGCCAAGAAGGCTGTCAGCGGCACACCGGGCGGGTTGCAGAATTTCTGTGAATGGGCCGTCGAGTTTATCGACACCAGCGTACGCGGTTCCTTCACCGCCAAGAACAACATGGTTGCACCGCTGGCGCTGACCATTTTCTTCTGGGTACTCAGCATGAACCTGATGGATTTGATCCCCATCGACTGGGTTCCGCTGGTGATGGGTTGGCTGGGTGTACCCTTCTTCAAGGTTGTTCCTTCTACTGATCCCAATGCAACTTTCGGTATGGCCATCGGCGTATTCCTGCTGGTGTTGTACTACAGCGTGAAGATGAAAGGCATCGGCGGTTTCCTGGGCGAGCTGACCCTGCAACCCTTCGGCAAATGGGGCATGCCGTTCAACCTGTTGCTGGAAGGCGTGAACCTGATCGCCAAGCCGATCTCGCTGGCACTGCGTCTGTTCGGTAACATGTACGCGGGCGAAATGATTTTCATCCTGATCGCACTGATGGGCGGCGCCTGGGCGGGTTTCTCTTTCGGTGGCGTTACGCTGTTCGGTTCGCAAATTCTGCTGTCGTTGGGCTGGGCAATATTCCACATCCTGATCGTAACCTTGCAGGCGTTCATCTTCATGACGCTGACAGTTGTCTATCTGGACATGGCGCATCAGGAACACCACTAATTTTCGGTTTCATTAACTAAGCTTTTTAACAGGAGAAATACAAATGGAAATGGCAAACGCACTGCTGTACATCGCTGGCGCATTGATGATGGGTCTGGGCGCTCTCGGCGCAGCAGTTGGTATCGGTATTCTGGGTGGTCGCTTCCTGGAAGGCGCTGCACGTCAACCCGAATTGATCCCGATGTTGCGTACCCAGTTCTTCGTGGTAATGGGTCTGGTCGACGCCGTTCCGATGATCGCTGTGGGTATCGCGATGTACGTTCTGTTTGCGGTGGTTAAGTAAATCGCTGTCAGCGACAACGCATAATTTAGAAAGGTAGCTTGCATGAATATCAATGCAACTCTTCTCGCCCAGCTCATCATGTTCGTGCTGTTCGTATGGTTCTGCATGAAGTTTGTGTGGACGCCGATCATCGCCGCTCTGGACGCACGCAAGAAGCAGATCGCCGACGGATTGGCTGACGCTGAACGCGCCAAGCAGGATCTGGAACTGGCATCCAAGCGTGCCGCAGAAATTCTGCGCGAAGCAAAGGAAAAAGCCGGAGAGATCGTGACGAGCGGTGAAAAGCGCGCCAGCGAGATCGTCGAAGAAGCCAAGAATCAGGCCAAGGTTGAGGGCGAGCGCATCATCACGGGTGCCAAGGCAGAAATCGACCAGGAAGTTTTCCGCGCCAAGGAACAGTTGCGCACGCAGGTTTCTGCGATTGCACTGGCCGGTGCTGGCAAGATTCTCGGTCGTGAAATTGATGCCAAGGCGCATAACGATCTGCTCGATAAACTCGTCGCGGAAATCTGATCGCCATGTCCGAAGCCATAACCACAGCACGTCCTTATGCCCAAGCGGCATTTGATGAGGCGCAACAACTGAAAGCGCTGCAAGCGTGGTCGGAGATGTTGCTGTCTCTGGCCGACGCGATCAACCATCCGGAAATGATCGCCGTCGTTACCAATCCGCGCGTTGCCAAGAAACAGGTTGAAGGCCTGATGGAAGCACTGCTCGAAAAAGGCGCCAGCAAGCAACAACACAACTTCGTGCGCATCCTTGCCGACAATCAGCGTTTGCAATTGTTGCCCGAAATTGCAGCGTTGTTCGAAGCCCTGAAGGCGGAAGCGGAAAAAACTGTCAACGTGGTTGTGGATTCCGCATTCGAGTTATCCGCTGCACAAAAAGACAAAATCGTCAGCTCGCTCAAGAAGAGCCTGGGTCGCGAGATCAAACTGAGCTGCAAGGTTAACAAAGAATTGCTGGGTGGAGTTGTGATCCGCGCCGGAGACAAAGTGATCGACGGTTCTGCACGCACAAGACTCGGTGAAATGGCAAACGCGCTGGCTTGATGGCAAACATATTGGCCTGATAAAGAATTATCAAGAATGAGGAAATCCAGATGAAGCTCAACCCTTCCGAAATTAGCAATTTGATACGCAGTCGCATCGATAACTTCGAAGCACTGACCCAGGCGCGCACCGAAGGAACGGTGGTCAGCGTGACCGACGGTATCGTTCGCGTGCACGGCTTGTCCGATGTGATGCAGGGCGAAATGCTGGAATTCCCCGGCAACACTTTCGGCTTGGCGCTGAACCTCGAGCGCGACTCCGTCGGCGCCGTTATTCTGGGTGAATACGAACACATCACCGAAGGCGACACGGTCAAGTGTACCGGCCGCATTCTGGAAGTGCCCGTCGGCCCCGAGCTGTGCGGCCGCGTGGTAAACGCACTGGGCCAGCCGATCGACGGCAAAGGTCCGGTCAACGCAAAGATGACCGACAAGATCGAAAAGGTCGCTCCGGGCGTGATCGCACGTAAGTCTGTTGACCAGCCGGTACAAACCGGTTTGAAGTCCATCGACTCCATGGTGCCTATCGGCCGCGGTCAGCGCGAACTGATCATCGGCGACCGCCAGACCGGCAAGACCGCAGTAGCAGTCGACGCCATCATCAATCAAAAGGGTCAGAACATGACCTGTATCTACGTTGCGATCGGCCAGAAGGCTTCGACCGTCGCCAACGTAGTGCGTAAACTGGAAGAGCACGGCGCGATGGGCTACACCATTGTGGTTGCCGCTACTGCTTCCGACTCCGCCGCAATGCAATTCCTGGCACCGTATGCCGGTTGCACCATGGGCGAATACTTCCGTGATCGCGGCGAAGACGCACTGATCGTTTACGATGACTTGACCAAGCAAGCCTGGGCGTATCGTCAAATCTCCCTGTTGCTGCGCCGTCCGCCCGGTCGTGAAGCTTACCCCGGCGACGTGTTCTATTTGCACTCCCGTTTGCTGGAACGCGCTGCGCGCGTCAACGCGGAATACGTGGAAAAATTCACCAACGGCGCAGTCAAGGGCAAGACCGGTTCGTTGACCGCGTTGCCTGTGATTGAAACGCAAGCCGGCGACGTGTCCGCCTTCGTTCCGACCAACGTAATTTCCATTACCGACGGCCAGATCTTCCTGGAATCCGACTTGTTCAACGCAGGTATCCGTCCCGCGATCAACGCCGGTATCTCGGTGTCGCGCGTGGGTGGTGCAGCACAGACCAAGGTCATCAAGAAGCTCGGTGGCGGTGTGCGTCTGGCATTGGCGCAATACCGCGAGTTGGCTGCGTTCGCGCAGTTCGCATCCGACCTGGACGAAGCAACCCGCAAGCAGTTGGAGCGCGGCCGTCTGGTGACCGAACTGATGAAGCAATTGCAATATGCGCCGCTGTCCATTTCCAAAATGGCCGCCACGCTGTTCGCAGTGAACAAGGGTTACTTCGACGACGTGGCCATCCCCAAGGTATTGGCTTTCGAAGCCGGTCTGCATGCGCACCTGGGTTCGAAGAACAAGGCCCTGATGGATGCAATCGAATCCACCAAGGACCTGTCCGCCGACAACGAGAAGGCATTGGCAGCCGCCATCGAAGCATTCAAGGCAACTGCAGTCTACTAAGCGGGAGCTAAATCATGGCAGGCAGCAAAGAGATTCGCACGAAGATCAAGAGCGTAGAAAATACGCGCAAGATCACGCGCGCGATGGAAATGGTAGCCGCAGCGAAAATGCGCAAAGCGCAGGAACGCATGCGAGCCGCCCGCCCCTATGCGGAAAAAATCCGCAACGTCGCGGCGCACTTGTCGCGCGCCAATCCGGAATACAAGCATCCGTTCCTGGTCAAGCGCGACAGCATCAAGAACGTTGGCCTCATCGTCGTCACATCCGACAAGGGTTTGTGCGGCGGCCTGAATACCAACCTGCTGCGTCTTGCGGTAACCCGCATGAAGAGCTGGGAAGGCGAAGGCAAGGGTTTGCAGGTTTGCGCAATCGGCAACAAGGGTCTCGGTTTCATGAACCGTGTCGGTGCCAAGGTCAAATCCAACCTGACCGGCCTGGGAGACACACCGCACATCGAGAAATTGATCGGCGCCGTGAAGATCATGCTGGACGCTTACGTTGCCGGCGAGATCGATGCCATCTACCTGAGCTACAACCACTTCATCAACACGATGAAACAGGAGCCGCGCGTTGAACAACTGTTGCCGCTCAGCGGCGAACAGATCGGCACGGCCTCGGGCAGCTGGGACTACATCTACGAACCGGATGCGAAGAAGGTCATCGATGAGTTGCTGGTGCGCTACATGGAATCACTGGTGTATCAGGCTGTAGTCGAGAACATGGCGTCCGAGCAAAGCTCGCGTATGGTGGCAATGAAATCGGCCTCAGACAATGCGAAGAGCGTTATCGCGGAGCTCAAACTGGTTTACAACAAAGCGCGTCAAGCAGCAATTACGAAAGAGATTTCGGAGATTGTTGGTGGTGCGGCAGCAGTTTAAGAATTAATTTAGACGGGGAATCTTAAAATGAGTCAAGGAAAGATTGTTCAGTGTATCGGCGCGGTGGTTGACATCGAATTTCCGCGCGACCACATGCCAAAAGTTTATGAAGCGCTGAAGCTGGCTGACGCAGGCAACTCGACAGCCGAAGCGGGACTGACCTTCGAGGTCGAGCAGCAACTGGGCGACGGCGTGGTGCGTACCATTGCGATGGGCTCCTCCGACGGCCTGCGCCGCGGCATGCTGGTTAATGCAACCGGCGCAGCGATCTCGGTACCGGTTGGTACCGGAACACTGGGCCGCATCATGGACGTGCTGGGTCGCCCGATCGATGAAGTTGGCGAAATCCAATGCACCGAAAGACGCCCCATTCACCATGCTGCACCCAAGTTCGATGAACTGTCCCCGTCCGTTGACTTGCTGGAAACCGGCATCAAGGTGATTGACCTGGTTTGCCCGTTTGCCAAGGGTGGTAAGGTTGGCCTGTTCGGCGGCGCCGGCGTGGGCAAGACCGTGAACATGCTGGAACTCATCAACAACATCGCCAAGGAACACAGCGGTTTGTCCGTGTTCGCCGGTGTGGGTGAACGTACCCGTGAAGGTAACGACTTCTACCACGAAATGACAGAAGCCGGCGTTATCGACAACAAGGACTTCTCCAAGTCCAAAGTTGCGATGGTGTTCGGTCAGATGAACGAGCCGCCCGGCAACCGTCTGCGCGTGGCGCTGACCGGCCTGACCATGGCTGAAAAATTCCGCGACGAAGGCCGCGACATCCTGTTCTTCGTGGACAACATTTACCGTTACACACTGGCCGGAACCGAAGTATCCGCGCTGCTGGGTCGTATGCCTTCCGCCGTGGGTTATCAACCGACACTGGCTGAAGAAATGGGCCGTCTGCAAGAGCGTATTACCTCGACCAAGGTTGGCTCGATCACTTCCATCCAGGCCGTTTACGTTCCTGCGGATGACTTGACCGACCCGTCTCCTGCAACGACCTTCTTGCACCTCGACTCCACCGTTGTGTTGAGCCGCGACATCGCTTCGCTGGGTATTTACCCCGCAGTTGATCCGCTGGACTCTACCTCCCGCCAGCTGGATCCGCTGGTTGTGGGCGAAGAGCACTACAACACGGCACGTGCAGTGCAGTCTACGCTGCAGCGCTACAAGGAATTGCGCGACATTATCGCGATTCTGGGTATGGACGAACTGTCTCCGGAAGACAAACTGGCCGTGGCACGCGCTCGTAAAATTCAGCGTTTCCTGTCGCAACCGTTCCACGTTGCCGAAGTGTTCACCGGCAGCCCGGGCAAGTACGTAACCCTGAAGGACACCATCAAGGGCTTCAAGGGCATCGTCGATGGCGAATACGATCACCTGCCGGAACAAGCGTTCTACATGGTGGGCGGAATCGAAGAAGCGGTCGAAAAAGCCAAGACGCTGCAATAATAATTAGGAGCCAATTATGGCAATGACCGTACATGTGGACGTGGTGAGCGCCGAAGAGCAGATTTTCTCCGGCCTCGCCGAAGTCGTCGTGGTACCGGGCGAGATGGGCGAACTGGGTATCTACCCGCGCCACACCGCCCTGATGACCCGCATCAAACCCGGTGCGGTGCGCATCAAGGTTCCGGACCAGGAGCAGGAAGAACTGATCTACGTTTCCGGCGGCATGCTGGAAGTGCAACCCAACGTCGTGACCATCCTGGCAGACACCGCAATTCGCGGCGCCGATCTGGATGAAGCACGTGCGCTGGAAGCCAAGCAATCCGCGGAAGAAGCGATGAAGAATCGTGTTTCTGACATCGACTACGCGCAAGCGCAAGCCGAGTTGGCAGAAGCCATCGCCCAACTGCGTGCGATCCAGCAAGTACGCAAGAACACGCACTAAGCAGCGTTATCTCAGTACCAAACAAAAAAGCAGCTTCGGCTGCTTTTTTGTTGTGTTGCAAACTGACTTGCTACTCAAACTCGATACGGTGAGCCTTATCCACAACGCCAAGGAAATACTCGCCATCCTTGCCCTTAAGCACGAATGAGCACCAGCTTTCCGGTTCGCGCTTCCAGTCTATGTCGATGCAATATTTTCCTTCGTTATTGACCTTCCAGGTTCCGGATCCGGTCACATTGTGGACGCCAAGCGGGGAGCCATACTTCTTGTTGCTCGTTGAAGCCACGAATTTTCCATCAGGTTCATTTGTCCAGCGATGCAGACTTCCGGCCTTGGTGAAGCGACTGCAATGTTTACCGGGAAGGAAGGACTGCAATTCCTTCTTTGACATTTTGACGGGAGCATCCTTGGCCAGAACGGCTGTGGAGGTGATTGCAACAAGTAATGCTAAAGCTAGAACAAAGGTGCGCATGATTCGACTCCTTGAAAATTAAGAGAGAAGTGGCTGCGACAATCCAGAATCGACCTGTGCAGACAACAAAAATCAGTTGCCGATCAATAATATACGAAGATCATGGTTATTAAAAGAACTAAGCGAAAAGGAAACAAAATCCAGAAATGACTGTCTGGAATTAAAATCTGACTGGATAAAGAATCCTGATAAAACAAATGAATGGGCCAATTTAACCGCTCTTTTCGGCGCAATCCTTCCAGACAAAATACCTAGAATCATGCTACCGCAAACCCAAAAATAGTTTGTTCAAATCGGGCTCGTCCCGGAGGCAAGCATGATGAACCGTCTTATTTGTGTCATTGGCAACAAAGGAGGAACAGGCAAGACCAGCATAACCCACATGCTGTGTCACGGCCTCGGCTTGCTGGGCAAACGTTCAATTGCGGTGATGACAGACAACTATCGCGAACCCCTGTCGCGCGAAGGGCGCCTCTATACGCCACTAGATGGACGTTCGCAGGAAAAATTTGAAAAAATAATTGCCAAGCTGGAAAGCATGCCCGACTGGTACGGTGTCATTGATGGTGTAGCCAATGATCCTGAAATGGACAAACAACTCTATGAAATGTCCGGCCTCGTGCTGCTACCGTTTCGCGATTCGCACGAAGATATCCGCACCGTACGCAATGATCTTGATAACTATTCGCGCGCGTTTGGGCTGCCATCTCAATGGCCAACCAACCCGTGGCAACAAATGGCGGCAGAACGCACACTGGACGAATTGATGCAGGAATACCGATCACGGCTTCTTGATCCGGTGTATGCCGTCAGTTCCAGCAAATTGTTGCTGCACACACAAATTCCGCAAGAGCTACCGACTGTGCTTGGCAATGTATGCCGGGGATTGGCCTGGCAAGTGCTGGAGCGCACTACTTCAGTTACTTAATTCAGTGAGGTAAACCCCCGGCTATGCCGGGGGGCCAAAAAGGGTTTGACCTATGCAGCAGTCATGCAGAATAAGGGGGAGCCGCGGACGTTCCCCACTTTGGAAAAGGGGGGCTAGGGGGGATTTGCGGAAGGGTGGGTAACTCAACGTTTTTCAAATCCCCCTCAGTCCCCCTTTAGCTAAAGGGGGAAGAAGTGAGTGCACCGAGGGCGGCGCTTGGTTTTTATTGGCCCCTTTGAGGGGCTCACCCATAAGCATCCGGCTTTACCGGAGGTCATTTGATCTGCACACAGAACCCTAACCGTGCAAACTGAACCCCTTGTCGCGGAACAAATGCAAACAGGCATCGACCACAGCCGGATCGAAATAGATCCCGCGATATTTGGCGATCTCGGCAAGGGCAGCATCAAGCCCGAGTGCTGCACGATAAGGACGATGCGTCATCATGGCTTCAGTCACGTCACACACAGTCAGGATGCGGGCCTCGAGTAAAATATTGTCGCCCTTCAACCCCTGAGGATAACCGCTGCCATCCAGACGTTCATGGTGTTGCAGAATCATCTCCGCCACTGGCCAGGGAAATTTCACGTCCTTCATGATTTCGAAGCCCACTTGCGGGTGAGTCTTGATGAGTTCAAATTCAATCTTCGAAAGTTTTCCGGGTCGGGTAAGAATTTCGGCGGGAACATAGATCTTGCCGATGTCATGGATTGTGGCACCCAGGCGCAAGCCGGTAATGCGCTCATCGGCAAGGCCGAGTTCCCCGGCAATGGCCACGCTCAGGTTTGCTACGCGGCGTTGGTGACCAGCGGTATAAGGGTCACGTTTTTCCACAGTAAGCGCAATTGCCTGAATGGTACCGGCCAGCGCCTGTTTGACTGATTCGTCATTTTGCTGCTGCTTGTCATGCAGGTGATCACGCTCAATGCGCAGACGCAACATGCGTATGCCGAAAGCCAGATCGCCGGCCAACTCCTGCAACAATTTGATTTCGTCCACATCGAAAGCGTTCGGCTCCTTGCTATACAGGCTCATTGCGCCAAATGCACGATTGCTGTCATCAAACAGCGGAAAAGCGATGTTTGATGCATACCCGCGCGCAACAGCCTGCTCGCGCCAGGGCAGAAATTTTGGGTCATGCAGAATATCCTGAACTACCTGGAATTCGCCGATGCGAATTGCGCTTCCCGTGGGACCCTGTCCCTGCGGGGAATCGTTCCAGGTGACCTGGATGTTATCCAGATAATCGGAATGAGCGCCCGCGCCTGCAACTACTCGCACCTTCTTTGCCTCATCGTTATCGGCAAAACCTACCCAGACAAGTTGGTATCCGCCTATGGAAACAAGAATGTTGCAAATATCATTCAGCAGCTGGGATTCATCAGTAGCGCGAACAAGCGCGCCGTTGCATGTACTCAGGGCATGCAAAGCACGGTTGGATTTTTGCATGCCCAATTCGGCAATGCGGCGCGTAGTGATGTCCTGCACCGTACCAACCGATAACAACGGTTGCCCGGCATCGTCGTAACTGGTCTCACAGCGCTCGTTGACATACTTGATGCGGCCATCCTGCATCAGCAATCGGTGAACGATATCGTAGGCTGTATGGTTCCTGAGCGAATCGGTGTAGGCCAGGTTGACCATGTCGCGATCATCCGGATGAATCGCATTCAAAAAGGCTTCATAGGTAGCGCCAAAATGATCGGCATCCAGCTCAAAGATGCGATAAATCTCATCGCTCCATTTCAAAACATTGGCAATCAGATCCAGTTCCCAATTGCCCAGTAAAGCAATGCGTTCCGCTTCCTTGAGTCCGGCCTCGCTTTGTCGCAACTCTGTCTCGGCCCGTTTGCGCTCGGTGATGTCGCGGCCAATCGCTGAAGCGCCAACAATATTCCCCGAAGCGTCGCGCAACGGAGAAACAGTCAGTGAAATGGGCAGATGCACACCATCCTTGCGCACGCGTATGGTTTCGTAACGCTTGATTTGCTCACCGCGGCCGATACGCTCCAGCAAATCGACAATTTCATTCGGACGGTCGGCAGGTACCAGCCACGACATTGGCTTGCCCTTGATTTCGGCGGCAGAGAAGCCGTACAACTTTTCTGCTCCTGCATTCCACGACAATATGGTGCCGTCCAGCGATTTGCTAAGAATTGCATCATCTGAAGATTCAACAATTGCTGCGAGCAAGCGCATTTCCTGATCGGCATGCTTGCGCTCACTGATATCGCGCAGGATACCGACAGCATGCCAATGGCCATTGATTTTCAGTGCCGAGATCGACAGTTCTACCGGAATTTCGCGGCCATCCTTGTGCAGAGCTTCAATCTCGATTGTCTTGCCGACGACTGCGCCCTGTCCATTTTGCCGAAATGCACTGAAGCCCTGAATGGCACTTTCCTGGTAACGCTGTGGCGTTAACAACTTGTGGAGAGGTTGGCCCAGTGCCTCGTCGGCGCGGTAACCAAGAATGCGTTCTGCCGCCGGATTCCAGTAAACCAGCGCACTGTTGTCGTCGACCATGATCAACGCATCCAGTGCAGCGGCGCTGATGGCGCGAAACTTTTCCTCGCTGGTCGCCAGCGCCATCTGGCTGGTATCGCGTGCGGCGATCAAACTGCCGGTGTAGGCATCGTGTGCCCGGCACAGCACAATCGCCTTGGCCAGATTGGCCATCACTGGCTGAAACAGCTGCGTCAGCGGCAAATCACTATCCGGCAAGTGCGGCGAAAGTAAAACTATCACGCCCTGCCCATCGATAGGCAAACGCAGAAAAGCCCGGTAGTGACTAAATTTAAGCGGTAGTGACGCGGCCAGGGTTTCATTCTCACCGCGCTCTGCTGTTCCCAGCAGCAAACTCGCGGGCAAACGAAGCGTCTGCCCGATCAGGCCAGCCAGTTCGTAGTCGCCAACAGCCGCATCGAGACGCACCTCGATCATGCCCTCTGAATCGGCTCCGACCGAGGGCACCTGCAAACACACAAAACCGGCAGGAAAAGAGGTGTGATAAAGCAAACGCTGCAACATCCGGGTGAGCAAGGGCTTGACGCTGACCTCGCCACCGATGACCAGCGCCATCTCGTACAAAATGCTCAGGATGTAACCGTGTTCAATCACTAGTCATTATTCCAGCGCGTAGCGACCAGCGTTGCATTGTGAAATAGCGGATAGCCCCATTGAAGCGAACTGCCGATCTCTCCCAGCGAAAGCGCACCGGCAACCGACGATGCTTTGGTAAGCAGTGAAAACTGGTGCAGTTCGCCGGTGGCCGCCTCCAGTCCGAGGTGCAACCGTCTACCTGCGCAATAAAACAATAACAACTCGCTTCCGGCCAAGTCACCATTGAGCGTGCCCAAACCCTTCACCAGCGTCTGCAGCGTTTGCGGCGAATCGACTTTGGGCGCCTCAAGCAAGGTCAGCACGGCATTGGCCGGCACTTCGCCCACGCAAAACAGCGAACCATCCTCCTCCAGCGCCACCGGAATACGCACCAGAACTTCATGGTTGGCGCGAATAATGCCGAACGGAAAATGCACTGCATGCTGGTAAAAATTTTCGCGCGTAACCTCAACTCCGGATTGTGCGCGCACCAGCTCCTGATATACATCGAAGGCAGGGCGCCAATCGATTTGCTTGATGCGATTGCCGTCGGTGGACGTTGCCGAAATCATCTTCGGCGGAGCGTTATAGCCGTGGGCCAGCGTTGCACCCAAGTGCGGTTGCAACAACATCAGCAACACACCGTTCTGGATGATGCGCTCGTTGTCGAACAGGCAGGGCATGGGCTGAAAGGTTTCGCTGCCTGCATTCGCGCCGACGTAATGCACGCGGTTTGCCAGTTGCAGATAGATTTCGTCCAGCAGCGTGCTGATATTGGGCACCAGCGAATCGAACAACAAGAACAGTGTCACCTGAGGATTGTCATCAATCTGCGCACGCACCTGACTGCCGATCCGCTCTGCAGCCTGCGCGGCGCCCGCCGCATCATGGGGAAGATTTTCGTGCAGCGCCACATACGGCATCGTGTCAAAGCGCAGCAGCCATACACCTTGTGCGCGAAATTCACCGCTCTCGATCAACGCGGGGAAAATGGCACCGACCAGCGGAGTCTTGCCTCGCGCACAGATTGCCTGCAAACGTTCGGCACCGCCTTGCTCCGCCTCGGGCAACAGCGCCAACACACCCATTGCGGGGCAAGCAGTGCGCCAGGAATCAAGCATCGCCTGAATGGCGGCATCGTCCAAAACGGGAAAATAGTGCATGCAAGGGATATTCATCTTCGTCTCCTTCAGCAACAGCGTTGCATAGAATTACGACAGAAAGGTGCACCGTCAAAACTCAAAACAAATGCCGGCAAAACTGACAAGAGAAAGCCAATTCCACCTGCCATCAGTCTACTGTTTGCCAGGGTAAAAGGGTAGCGAATAAGACCAATGCACTTGATTATAGTGGCATCTAAATTTTGGCTATGAAACACTCCTGGTGGATTAGGGGGTCAACGATTGCGGGGGAGGGCAGCCTCCATTATCTAACGTTCAAGAAGAAGGCCGTCCCCTCGGCTACAGGATGGAACAGAGATGCAGCGTGTGTAAAACGGCATCTCTATGCACTGCATGGTCAGTCGATCTTCGGATTAGGGCCATACTCATTCTCACCGGGCTGGCTGTCAAAGCACAGGAAAATCAAATTGACCACCGGAAAAAGAATCCACCACCCGCTTCTACCAAGGTCATGCATTCTTCGCACGCCTACAGCGATGCTTGGAATCAACACCGCCAAATTGTAAATAATGTTCGTGGTACTGCTTAGAGCCGTTCCGATACCGAGAGCGGCCCCGATAAAACCAGTCACGAAACCTAGAGCGAAAGCGATGATGATGTTAAATAGAACGAACATCCAGTATTCCTTACGACGAGCTCTGCCACTAAACACTGCATACTTTTTCAATACCTCGAGATACCAGTTCATGTTTGCTCCTTCTTTGAGTGACTACTGGTTATGTTGCAAAAGTACTGCGGGGTGATGCTGTCTCGTGAATTTTGGGGAGCCACTTAACGTAGTAGGTAACCTGCTGCCGGAGCGCTTAGCGCGGAGGGAAACTCCAAGCGCAGCTTGCGGGCAGTCAGGTTGACCGTAGTGTTATGTCTCACATGTCTCAATGTCGATCTCAATAACCAAATTACTCATTTCCCTGTCATTCGCATGTCGCAACCATTTTGCGGTCTTAATTGCCGCTAAGCAACTGTCAGTTATCTTAGTCAAATCGCACAGCAGTGGGTTTCCCATATGCGCGATAGCCGCGCTTAATGTCAATATGTCCTTGTAATTGCCGCCTGGCACCACACCATCCAACCTAGAAACATCAACGTTTATCAACCTCTATGCTGAGCAATGAAAATGGATATGCGACGCAGATCATAACCTTCGGAAAGAGCATGCCGAGTATTACCCCACCAAGTGCCGACAGACCAGACCAAAGCAGGATAACGTGAAATAGTGCCTCCAAAGGTAGCAACGGTAAGGGCGCGGCAAAAAGTCGAACTATAAATCCAACGATGGCGAAAACAACGGCAGAGGCTAGTGCTGCCAAGAGCCTCTCCCACCACTTTGCGGGCGTGAGAAACCAACGCTTGAATTCTTCTCGACGTCGGCGGGAGAATAGTAACCAAATCATGACAGCTAACGTAAAGGTAAGGGGCGCGCCGAAGGCGCATCCCAGCGACCAAAGGGAGCGAACTTGAGCGCAGGGTTAGGTTCTATTCGCATCTGCCTTGATACTTTCGGTGAGCATGTCAGTGGCCTTTCTCATCGCTTCAAAAATAAATTGCGAAGCCTCTGGGTCCTTAAAGTCAAATCCGCGGGGTGGTGAGTAAACAGACCGAACAGCATACTGCTTGCCGTTGACAGCAGCCGTGATTTCAACGATGAGCGGTGAGTAAAGCGAAGTCACTTCCACGGCGGAGTACCAGCCTGCTGTCGTTTCTTCACGCGGGCATTTGCTGCCCATCCTCGCCATCACATTAGCGACCAGTCCCTGATTTGAACCGTAACTGAAGTTATGGCTTGCCCAGAACGTTGATAGCTGGCCTCGAAAAGTTCATTTTCTCCAAGTTTCTTTAAGCCCAGTTTGCTCAGGCGGTAGACCTCAACAATGGGCCCTGAGTGATCGCCGTCACCCCCACGCGCAGCTTCTAAGAAGACATATGTTTCTTCACGATTCTCAGTGTCGGAGACGGCAATACCGATGGGGCCGAACAAAGCACAGTTAACACCTTGGCGCTTTATGTTTATATCTCGCTTGAGCTGGTACGTTTCTGCAACTAGCTTTAATGTACAGTCGTCTTTCCAAGGTTCCCCTATCGATTCAACGGACACCCTCCATGTCCAGGTACGAGCTTGTACCAGTACGTCCGCTACTGCGGATGCGGACCACATGAGCGTCAAGGCAAGAATCAGATATGTGCGTTTCATGGTTTGCGGCTAACGTGCAGCTAAGGGGCGCGCCGAAGGCGCGTCCCAGCGACCGGAGGGAGCGAACTTGAGCGTAGGGTTAGGCATTTCTTTTCTCCGCAAAAATGGCTGCAGCCGTTTCGTTAATGTGTTCCTGCCGAAATAGAATGCCTGCCCACTTCTTCAACTCAGCATCTTTTTCCGCGAGAGAAAGGTCTTGGTAGATACGCTGCCGGTCCATGCTGGGCATGAGTTTGCACACCATCATTGCTTCTAGGCGCACCGTCACTTCTCCAAAATCATAGATGATGTCTTCTAGTGCGCTCTCTTTCCCGGCGAAGGCCCCCGCGAGACTTTCCAAGCGCTGAACGTAATGCGCTTTGTCATCAAGCAGCAAACGGGCCGCAGCTCGCAATTCGATGATCAATGATTCGTCAAAGTGCATCGGTGTTTGCCTAACGTGGAGCTAAGGGGCTGCGCGCTTTTGCGCAGTCCCGCTTGAGCGTAGGGTTGGGCGGCGGGTTGTCATTTTTGCCCTCTCACCACTAGCCCTGCATGCAATTGCCGCAGATACTCCCGTTCCTTCTTCCGGTGCTTCCAACTCATAAGTGAGCCGTTCGGAAAGAGCATTGCATCGGGGTTGTCGATCTTGATGTAATCGGGAAATGGCTTGGTGTGATCGTTCTGTTTGTTCAGCATGATGACTGTGCGATCGGCATTCAAGAAGACTTTGAAAAATTCCTCAAGACCCATTGGTTCATTGTGCTCGAACAGCAACCGTGTTGTATCAATACGGTTGATGATGTGTCCTCGGCAGAGTTGCCGAGGCAACTTGTTCTTGTTGAAATCCGCAGTCGCCAAAAGGTCGAGAGCTTCTCTTGTAACGCCGACGACTAGCCAGCCGTAATCCTCGATGCCCATTATGGCGGTCTGGATCGTCGTAAGCCGTCCACCATGAAAGTCTTCTGGACAAGCGCGCTTGGCGTTGAACAGTGCGACGTACAGCCCATGCAGTGCTTGTCGCAGAATCGGATCGGTTGCCAGTCTCATGTAGCCGCCCAACGTGCAGCTAAGGGGCGCGCCGAAGGCGCGTCGCGCTTGAGCGTGGGGTTGGGCAGTAAAGTTTTCATCGCTTAATGTTTGATAGAAATTCTACCCGTGACCAAACAGACGGTTCAATTGCATCATCCTCTTCCACCCAGGACATCACCTCAGACAGAATTGGATTCTCCTGAACATCTCGTGCAATGGTATCAATAATCTCTGGATGATCGCGCAACAAACTACTGACAGTCACACCAAAGAACAGCAGCGCATCGTCATTTGGTTTATCCATCGCAGCAAGTTGTATAACACGCCAACAATGGGCCGGATCGTGGAAGCTGAGGTCCCAAAGAAGATCGGGTGCCCATGATGCGCCTTGCCGCCGAAGGATATTCTCGCTATCGAGCGCCATTCGGTGATACCCCAAGAGTTCCTTGGCGATTTCAGAGTCCGTGTGGCTTGTCATGATGCCCAACGTGCAGCTAAGGGGCGCGCCGAAGGCGCGTCCCAGCGACCAAAGGGAGCGAACTTGAGCGCAGGGTTAGCTGCCTTTGCATCACTCATCTTCAGCAAACTCATAGCTTGCTCCTTTAGCTTTTAGAGCGCCGCCCTCAGAACCAAACACTCCGACGATTAGGCTGTAGGGTTTGGGTCGGGGCGCACCATAAAACAAAGCGCCATCCTCTGCTGAAAGAAAAGCTGGCTTTGAGTGTTTTTTGAAAGGGCCGTTGAAGATCGCCAGAAAGTGTTTCCCCTTCTCACTTTGTTTGATGAGTATGACGGCAAAATCCAATTGTTTATCTTTATTGAAATCACCGCTTACATAGTACGGATGAAACTTTGGATTGGCCTTCCACACTCCACCATCACCCTTGCGAAGTTCCGCAATGTCGTCAGAGCATTCGCAGTCTTTGTCATTAGCAACACGGAACTCAGGGTGTTCAGATATCCAAGCCTTTAAGACTGTTTGCTGTGCCGGAGCAATGTAATCGGGGACGCCCTGATCAGGGGCTGCCATGCAAAGGGCTGGCACCGATAGGGCAACGAAGATAAGAAAGGTAAATGGGCGCATAGGCTTTCTAGGTAGCTAACGTGAAGCTAAGGGGCGCGCCGAAGGCGCGTCCCAGCGACCAAAGGGAGCGAACTTGAGCGTAGGGTTAGGTTGCCTTTCATTTGAATTTTCATTTTCGCATGTAAAAGTGCACCCAGCCCATAGGTTTGTCTAAGGTGTCTGATTTGTGATATTCAACCATGGCAAGATAGCTAAATTCATTTTCAAACGGGAAGGTTAAGCGAAAGTGCGAAATTCCCAATGTGCATTTGCCACCGGAGATCTTTAGCAGGTAAGTGGAAAACTTACTGTCTGGTGATGTAACAAAAACTTTGCCGGTTTGATCTTTAAATGTGACACCGAACTCTTCGGGTACGATTGTGTAAGTAACTGTGCATTTTGGATTGTATTTGTTATGTCCACCCCATGTGATGCTTTCCTTTGAGATATGCATGGTTCCATAAATTGCCATTGATGCAGTGTCACCACCTTCCCATGAGCCAATGAGATTTTCCTCACCGGCAAGAGCGAAGCTTGAAGCCAAACAAAATGTAATGATTATCAGTAATCGCATTCGGTAACCTAACGTGCAGCTAAGGGGCGCGCCGAAGGCGCGTCCCAGCGACCAAAGGGAGCGAACTTGAGCGTAGGGTTAGCCATTTTTCTTCGCAAACCGGCTCTTAAGGAGGGGGTAGCCAATTGCGACCAACAGCAATAGCTCTAGCGAGAAGCCAAAGACATAATCAAAAATACTTAGTTCGGGAGTCGGCAAGTCGTTAGGGAGGAATCCTGCCTTCTTGAACTCAGCGAGCTGCTGTTCAGCGGGGAGAGGAATGTATTTTTTGGACTCGCCAGAAACGCCCAGAACCAACCCTTTGCTCTCAACGTAGTAGGGCAACAAGAACGCATGCATTGTTACGAGATGGCCAAGGAACAGGCGAGAGCCGCTTGGGCCAGGAATTGTGGTGTTAGCGACAAAGTGGATTGAATCCTGCTGCCCAAACATAACCTTTCCAGCGTTGGCTTGCGAGGAAAGTCCAAGCAGCATTCCAAAGGTAGTGATGAGAAATATTTTCTTCATAGAGTTGCTCCTAAGTGGATAGTTGAAATGAATGGCTAACGTGCAGCTAAGGGGCGCGCCGAAGGCGCGTCCCAGCGACCAGAGGGAGCGAACTTGAGCGTAGGGTTAGGGTACGCGATTGTCGAACAACTCATTCCATCCCTCACAGTTCTCTGCGCTACAAGCGAAAAGTTTAGTGTCCGGTGCGTCACACGGGGCAGCAAGATTATCTTTCAGGAAACGACAGTCAGCAAACGTGGATTCCATAAACCGGCAACCAGCAAATGACGTACCACGAAATGTGCAGCGTTCGAACTTGCAGTTAAGAAATAACGCCAAGTTGAACATGCCCCAATAGAAATCGAGATCGCGAAACTCGCAGGAAATAAACACATCATCAAAGTCTCCGCCCTCCAAGTTTGCGGACTCAAAGGAGCAATAACGGAACACGGCATCGTGTGAAGCCAATACGTCTTTGACTTGCTTCGCTTCGCGGTATGTCTCGCTTTCATGCAGCATGAAGTACCCTAACGTGCAGCTAAGGGGCGCGCCGAAGGCGCGTCCCAGCGACCGGAGGGAGCGAACTTGAGCGTAGGGTTAGACCCGTGTTGCGGAAGTTTATGCACCGTGGCCACCGGCACCGCCCTCACCAAATGTACTGCCGCCACCGCCACCTCCTGCACTACCGGAGCCACCGGCACCGCCCGATGCACCAGAAATGTTCATGTTTGCACCGCGAAAGTTAAAGAGAGGCGAATTGGTGAGAGTGGTAAGGTTTGAATTGACTTGATCAACCTTCACTTTTACTTCAACCGCAGCGCGTCGAGCAGCGCTTGCTTGAAAGCAAGCTACTATTGCCGCGACAGCACCAACTACACCAGCAATTGCACCTATCCATTCAGGGCTCATATGTTCTCCTTCAAGGGTCTAACGTAAAGTTAAGGGGCGCGCTTTAGCGCGTCCCGCTTGAACGACGGGTTGG
>CAYOJU010000034.1:0-11142 GCA_964404355.1 uncultured Sideroxydans sp.
GCACGCGCCAGCTCGGCGAGCGCTATCCGCAAGCTGATGTCGTCGCGCTCGATATTGCAATAGGCATGTTGCAGGCTGCGCGCGGCACCTCGGGCTGGTGGAAAAAACTGTTTGCGGGGAGACGCGAAAACTATCTCTGCGCCGATGTTGAAGCGCTGCCGCTGGCGGCGCAAAGCGTGGACATGGTGTGGTCAAATCTGGCCGTGCAGTGGTGCAACGACCTGCCGGCCACGTTCGTCGAACTGCACCGCGTCATCAGGACGGACGGACTGCTGATGTTCTCCACTTTCGGTCCCGATACGCTGCAGGAGCTGCGCATCGCCTTCAACGGAGTGGATGGTTACAACCATGTCAACCGCTTTGCCGACATGCACGACATCGGCGATATGCTGGTGGCGGCCGGTTTTGCCGATCCGGTGATGGAAATGGAAAAAATCACGCTCACCTACAATAATGACGTCAAAGCCGTGATGCAGGATCTGCGCAGCATAGGCGCGCACAATGCCACCGCAGGCCGCGCGCCCGGCATGATGGGCAAAGCGCGCTGGGCGCATATCGTGCAGAACTACGAAACGCTGCGCCGAGACGGCAAATTGCCCGCGACGTTCGAGATCGTTTATGGGCATGCATGGAAAGCCCAACCGAAAAAGACGGCGGATGGCGGGACGGTGATCAAGACACAATTCAGGCTATAAGGTATAGCCAAGGAGAGATGCATGTCCTTCTTTTTCGAAACACTTACGAAAGAAGCTATTAAGCAATTTCGGGTAGATCAAATGTGGCGAAGCTACCATGGAGGCGGGCTAAGACCTGACGCTTCATACTGTATTGCAATAGATCGAGAGCGTAGTATTTACTTTATGTTCGTTCATGGACCGGATCGTGATGATGGTTCTCATACAGCAGTCCTGAATTGGAAAGGCAAGCTGATTACCGTTCGTTTGATACGGGAAGACGGGTCAAAAAGTTTTGACGAACGTCCATTCAGGGTCGGATGGAAGTTACTAAACAAGCCAACGCTAGAATCAACACCTCAGCAAGAAATACTTCAGACTCTTAAAGAAGCGCTCACTGTATATAGCAGAGGTAAGATCTGGGCCAGAGCCCCTGATGCCATTGTTAATTGTTATTTCTAAGTTAACGGTAGATCATTGCTAATGATGCTAGGAAATTTTGAACCATGAGCTATTTCATCACTGGCACCGACACCGGCGTCGGCAAGACACTGGTAAGTTGTGCGCTGCTGCACGCCTTTACGGCACAAGGCAAGCGCGTTGCTGGTTTCAAGCCAGTTGCCGCCGGATGCGATGATGACGATCGCAACGAAGATGCCAAACGGCTGCGCGCTGCGAGCAGCATTCAGGCCACCTATGGACAGATCAATCCCTATTGTTTTGCGCATCCCATAGCGCCGCATCTGGCGGCGCGCCATGCCGGGGCGCGCATCGACTTCTCGCGCATTCTCGCTTCCTACCGTGAGCTCGCCGGACAGACCGATGAGGTCATCGTGGAAGGCGCGGGCGGGTTTTGCGTGCCGCTGAACGAAAAACAGGACAGCGCCGATCTTGCCGGGGAACTTCATCTGCCGGTTATTCTGGTGGTGGGCATACGGCTGGGCTGTATCAATCACGCCTTGCTGACCCTGCGCGCCATTGCTGAATACCAATTAGAATGTGCGGGTTGGGTGGCCAACGTACTGGATTCGGATATGCCTGCCCTGCAGGAAAACATCGCCGCCCTGCGCGAACGCATCGCGGCGCCGTTGCTGGGTGTGATACCGCACATGGCGGAGCCGGATGCGAAAGCGGCGGCACAATATCTGGATTTGGGGTTGCTTGATGCTGGTGCTTCCAAGAGCGATTGATGATGGGGCAAGATGAGTGAGTTCAGTTTACTGGCGGTGTTTGTAGTGGGGTTGCTTGGCGGGGTGCATTGCCTCGGCATGTGCGGCAGCCTCGTCGGCATCTTTACCTCGCAAGTGCAAAAGGACGCCGCACGCTGGCCGTTTCACTTGGCCTACAGCAGCGGACGTATCCTGAGCTACACAGTGGCCGGCGCATTGGTCGGCGCAATCGGCCAGGCGGGGCTGCTGATGCGCGATGTGGCCCCTGTGCAGCACCTGCTGTTTGCGTTGTCCAGCTTCATGCTGGTCGCGCTCGGTTTGTATCTGGCCGGTGCATGGGGCGTTGTAAGACGGCTTGAGTTGCTGGGCAACGGTTTGTGGAAACGCCTGCAACCCTACACGACAAAACTGCTACCGGTGAACACCGTGCCGCGAGCACTGGGACTGGGTGCATTGTGGGGCTGGTTGCCGTGCGGCCTGGTATACAGCGTGCTCATCGCCGCGCTGGCGAGCGGCAGTGCGGCAAAGGGCGCACTCATTATGCTGGCCTTCGGCCTGGGCACATTGCCGAACCTGCTGGCGATCGGCCTGTTCTGGGAAAGCGTCAAGGGTTGGGTGCAATCGCCGGGCGTGCGCCTGACCGCGGGCTTGCTGGTGATGGCGTTCGGCGTGTACGGTTTGACCAAGGTCGGCTATACGTTCTATGTAAACGGCTGGAGCGGCAGCTGCCATGTTGTCGCGTAGCCTCCTGCTGCTGGTTTTCTCGCTTCTGCTTGCCGCGTGCGGCGAGCCAAAATTGCCCTCCCCGTTCAAGGCCAGTGACGTCAGCGCACTTTATGCGCATGCAGATTTCAAACTCAATGATGCAGTTGGCAAACCCGTCAGCTTGGCTGACTATCGCGGCAAGGTAGTAGTGCTGTTTTTTGGCTACACGCATTGCCCGCAGATATGTCCCACCACGCTGGCCGACCTGGCTCAGGTGATGGGTATGCTGGGCAAGGATGCGGACAGGGTGCAGGTGCTTTTCGTGACCCTCGATCCTGAGCGCGATACTCCCCAATTGCTGGCGCAGTATCCGCCCGCGTTTTATCCTACATTCAAGGGCTTATACGGTGATAGTATGGCGACCGCGCAGGCGGCGCAGGCGTTCGGCGTGGTCTACCAGAAGCAACCGAACAAGGATGGCGGCTACGATCTGGATCATTCCGCCGGAACTTACCTCATCGCGCCAGGCGGCAGACCGGTACTGCTGTCGCCGTATGGACAAAGTGCAGAACTATTGGTGCAGGACATCAGACTATTGCTGGCATTCAAATGAATTCGCTCACCGATCTGTTGCGCTTCGAAATAAACGAAACCAATCTGCCGATACGCGCGGAACAAATCCGCGCGCGCATCCATAGCTATCTGTTGATGTTTACCGCCGAGCTGGTGGTAGCGCCGTTGCTGGTGATGATGGTATGGGACAAGATCCAGCATGGGGTGCTGCTGGTTTGGCTGGCAGCGGTTTTCGGCGTAATGATCATCGAGTTGTATTTCTGGCGCAGCCGTCGTCTGTTGACCAAGACCGTTGCTCAGAACCAGGACTGGGATCGCCTGTTCAGGCGGATGACGGCGTCGGCCGCCGTCACCTGGGGTAGTGCCGGGGTGATCATGTTTGTCCCGGGCGATCTTGCTTATCAGGCCTTGCTGATCTGTGTGGTGATGGGATTGTGCGCTGGCGGCGCGACCAGCAACCCGTTCCATCCTCCTTCGGTGTTTATTTACCTGATCGGGGTCATTCTGCCGATGCTGGGGCGGTTGGCATGGGAAAACGACCCGACGCACTGGATATTGTTTACCTTGTTGAGTCTGTTCTGCATCTTCGTGCTGAAATCCGCCCTGGCACTGATTCGCACCTTCGAGCAGTCGCAACGGCGCAGGTTCGAGAACGAACTTCTGGTCGGCGCCTTGCTGGCAAGGAAGCGCGACGCGGAAGCTTCGCGCCTCGAGGCAGAGCAGGCCAGCCAGGCCAAATCCAAATTCCTTGCCACCGCAAGTCACGATCTGCGCCAACCGTTGCAAGCGCTGCGGCTGTTCAGTGATGCCTTGCTGGATACGGCGAAAGAGAAGGATACGGTGCGTCTGGCCGGGCAGATCGGGAAATCGGTCAATGCGCTGGTGGACATGTTCGATGACCTGCTTGATGTTTCGCGTCTGGATGCAGGTATTGTAGAGCCGCGCAGGCAGCATTTCCTGCTGAAAACCCTGTTTGACCGGATATACGGCGACTTTGCGCCGCTCGCGCAAGCGAAAGGGCTGAGTTTTCAGCTGCCCATTTGTACGGGGAAAGATAGTGATACCGGCAATTGCGATGTGGTGGTCTATAGCGATCCGTTCCTGCTGGAGCGCATGTTGCGCAATCTGATATCCAATGCCATTCGCTACACCGACAGCGGCGGGGTGGCGGTGCGATGCAACTGTATTCTGGGCAAAGTGAACCTGGAGGTCGCAGATACCGGCATCGGCATCCGGGCCGAGACCATGCCGCACATATTCGAGGAATACTATCAGGCGGACAATCCGCATCGTGATCGCCGCAAAGGGCTGGGGTTGGGGCTGGCCATCGTTCGTCGTATCGAGAGTCTGCTGGAATGCAAGGTACAAGTCAGGTCCGAGCCCGGCGTCGGCTCAGTGTTCAGCTTTGAGGTGCCGATAGGCAATTCCTCGAATCTGGCGCAGCCTTTCGTCATTACGCATTCGCAATATGATCTGAGCAACATGGTGGTGGCGCTGGTGGAAGACGACCAGGATATTCGCGAGCAAACGGTCGATCTCATGGAGCAATGGGGATGCAAGGTCATCGCGGGCGAGCATGCCGAAGACGTAATGCGCAAGCTGGATATCGCGCAATGGCGTCCGGATCTGCTGGTATGCGATTACCGCCTGCCGCATGGCATGACCGCCATCCACGTCATCAAGCGCATGCGCGAGCTGTGGAGCGGCGAGTTGCCGGCTGTGGTGTTGACCGGCGATACGGCCAGCGAGACGCTGCACGAGATACATGACAGTGGTGCGATCCTGCTGCATAAGCCCATCGCGCCGATGCGTCTGCGGGCCATGATGCATTTCGCGTTGCACGGGGAAAACTAGAAGCCCATGTCTGGAGTGGTATGATTGAGGGCAAGGATTGAAGATAGTCTTTCACGTTTGTTCTTTCTCCCGCTTGCGGGAGAGAGTTAGAGAGAGGGACTTCTTGCCGGGATTGAAGATAGGTAGGGGGGAAGTATGAAGATCAAGGTACTCATGGCGGATGACCACGCGCTGTTTCGCGATGGTATGCGCTATGTATTGCAGCAACTGGCCGACGAGGTCGAAATACTGGATTCGGGGAATTTTCAGGATGCATTGCAGCTGGTGCATGACAATCCCGATGTCGACCTGGCGTTGCTCGACTTGAACATGCCCGGCAGCGAGGGCGTACCGTCGATCCAGTTTTTCCATTTGCGCCATCCGGAAATTCCGCTGGTGGTCGTTTCCGGCTCCGATCACCGTGACGATATCGAAAGCGTGATGGAATCCGGTGCCATGGGGTTCATTTCCAAAATGTCGTCAAGCAAGATCATGCTGTCGGCCCTGCGCATGGTGCTGGAAGGCGGAGTCTATTTGCCGCCGCAATTGCTGCAGCAGGCGGTAAACAGCGTCGACCAGGGGGTGACACAGGTCAACAAACGCTCGCAACGTGCCGCCAAATTTGGCCTTACCTCGCGCCAGCTCGAAGTGCTCACTTACCTGGCTTCCGGCATGGCAAACAAGGAGATTTCCAAGCGCATGAATCTGGCCGAAGGTACGGTGAAGATACACACTGCGGCCGTCTATCAGGCGCTGCACGTCAATTCCAGACTGGAAGCCGTCAGCGCCGCCCGCCGTCTCGGATTCCTGCCGCCGGCACCCAATGATTCCGAGGCAATTTGATGGCGCCACCCGCAAGTCCCCGCCCGCCATTGCCGGAAAGATTGCTTGGCCTGTTGCGCGAATCGCGCTGGCTGTTGCTGGTGGCAGTGGCGCTGTACCTGATCCTTATCCTGTTTGGTTTTAACCGCGCCGATCCTTCCTGGTCGCACAGCTCGAGCGGGGCGGTCGCGCACAATCCCGGCGGCATGTTGGGGGCCTGGCTGGCCGATGTGCTGCTATACCTGTTCGGTTTTTCTGCCTGGTGGTGGGTCACGCTGATGTTGCAGCGCGTATGGGCGGGTTACCACAGCATCCGTGCCGACAGCCTGTTCGACCAGCGTGCGTTGTGGGTTTCATTGCTGGGTTTTCTGGTGCTGCTGTTTTCCAGTTGCGCACTGGAGGCTTTGCGTCTGTATACGTGGAAAGTCTCATTGCCGCTTGCTCCTGGCGGCATGTTTGGTGCGGCGATCGGCGGTGCCTTGTCGCACACGCTGGGCTACATCGGCGCCACACTGTTCCTGTTGGCGTTGATGGTGGTGAGCTTCAGCCTGTATACCGGTTTGTCCTGGCTGCGTTTTGTCGACTGGCTGGGCGGTGCGCTGGAAGATGGTTATCTGTGGGCGCGCAATACCTGGCAAACGCGGCAGGACAAGCGCATCGGCGCGCAGGCGATGCAGGAGCGTAGCATCGTGGTGGAAGAAGAAAAGAAGCGTGTGGAAGAGCACCAGCCCATTCACATCGAAATGCCGGTCTACGAAGTGCCGCGCTCGAAGCGTGTGGACAAGGAAAAGCAGGTTTCGTTGTTTTCTGACATGCCCGATTCGGATTTGCCGCCGCTGCATTTACTGGATGAAGCGAAACAGCAGGTCGCGGTGGTGTCCGCCGAGACGCTGGAATTCACCTCGCGCCTGATCGAGCGCAAGCTCAAGGATTTCGGCGTGGAAGTCAAAGTGGTCGGGGCTTATCCCGGCCCGGTCATTACACGCTACGAAATCGATCCCGCCGTCGGCGTGAAGGGCAGCCAGATCATGAATCTGGTGCGCGACCTGGCGCGTGCCTTGTCGGTGGTGAGCATCCGCGTGGTCGAGACCATACCCGGCAAGAGCTATATGGCACTGGAGCTGCCCAATCCGAAACGGCAGATCGTGCATTTGTCGGAGATCCTGGGTTCGCAGGTCTATGCCGAAATGAATTCGCCATTGACTATTGCAATGGGCAAGGACATCTCCGGCAAACCGGTGGTCGCCGACCTGGGCAAGATGCCGCATGTGCTGGTGGCCGGTACCACCGGTTCCGGCAAATCGGTGGCGATCAACGCCATGATCCTGAGCCTGCTGTACAAATCCACGCCGCAGCACGTGCGTCTGTTGCTGGTCGACCCCAAGATGCTGGAGTTGTCCGTGTACGAAGGCATTCCCCACCTGCTGGCGCCGGTCGTCACCGACATGCGTCAGGCGGCCTCCGCGCTCAACTGGGGCGTGCAGGAAATGGACAAGCGCTACAAGCTGATGTCGCATTTTGGCGTGCGCAACATTGCCGGTTACAACCAGAAGGTGCGCGACGCGATCAAGGCGGACGAGCCACTGACCAACCCGTTCACCATCACCCCGGAAAATCCCGAGGCGCTGGAAGAATTGCCGTACATCGTGATTTTTATCGACGAGCTCGCCGACCTGATGATGGTGGTGGGCAAGAAAGTGGAAGAACTCATCGCGCGTTTGGCGCAGAAAGCGCGCGCCTCCGGCATCCATCTGGTGCTCGCGACACAGCGTCCCTCGGTGGATGTTATTACCGGATTGATCAAGGCCAACGTGCCGACGCGCGTGGCGTTCCAGGTATCGAGCAAGATCGACTCGCGCACCATCCTGGATCAAATGGGCGCCGAAGCCTTGTTGGGTCAGGGCGACATGCTCTACCTGCCGCCGGGCAGCGGCTATCCGCAACGCGTGCACGGTGCTTTCGTCTCCGACCAGGAAGTGCATCGCGTGGCCGAGTTCCTCAAGGCACAAGGCCAGCCGAATTACATTGAAGGCATACTGACCTCGCTGGATGAGCAGGGAGCCGAGGGCGGCGAACTGGAGGGCGGCCCGGATGCCGAGTCTGATCCGCTGTATGACCAGGCCGTCGAGATCGTAATGAAAACACGGCGCCCCTCCATCTCACTGGTGCAGCGCCACCTGCGCATTGGCTACAACCGCGCCGCACGCCTGATAGAAGCGATGGAAAAAGCCGGACTGGTGTCGACCATGCAGAGCAACGGCAATCGCGAAGTGTTGGCTCCGGTTCGAGAGTAAAGGGAGCGGAAATGACCGGAAGTGACCTGATGAAGATGCTGTTTGCACAACAGGAGTGTCTGATCAACGTTCTGGATGTCGGTGCAATCGGAATTGACGAAAAAGAAATCGTTCCCTATGACACGTTGGTCAAGGCAGGGCACGCGCGAGTGGTCGGCTTCGAGCCGGATGCTGCCGGCTGCAAGGAACTCAACCTGAAATATGGCACGCCGCACTTGTTCTTGCCGTATTTCGTGGGCGACGGCAAACCGGCAACGTTTTACGAAACAAATTGGGCCCCAACCGGCTCTTTGTTTAAACCCAATCAGCCGTTGCTGGAAAAATTCCAGAACTTGGATGAATTAACGACGCTCAAGGCTGAACACAAGGCTGTAACCAAGTGCCTGGATGATATGCCGGAAGTCGGTGATATCGATTTTGTCAAAATTGATGCGCAGGGGGCTGAGTTTGCGGTGTTTCAGGGCGGAGAGAGGGTGTTGCGTAACGCGATGCTGGTGCAAACCGAGGTTGAATTCGTCGAGATGTATGAAAATCAGCCGCTGTTCGCCGATGTCGATCGCTTGCTCCGGTCCTACGGGTACCAGTTCCATACTTTCAACGGTTTTGGCGGGCGGTGCTTCAAGCCGTTAATCGCCTTCAATGATATCAACAAGCCGAGGCGGCAGGTGTTGTGGTCAGATGCGATTTACGTCAAGGATTGGATGCATTTCGATGACCAACCGATCGATAAGCTCAAGAAGCTCGCAGTGCTTTTGCATGAAGTGATTCAATCTGGAGACTTGTGCCATCTGGCACTTCAGGTGATTGATGCCCGGAGCAACAGTGATTTCGCACCGCGGTACTTGCAGGCTTTGACCGCGCCGAACGAGGGCTAGCCACTTTAAGGGGCGAGAACTCCGGATTAAGAGTAGTCTCAGTACAGATTTCTTCCCGAAACAAGAACCCCGCAAAGAAAATAATGAAACATATTATTGCAATTCTGACGCTGATTATTTGGCCGCTTGCCGTTCAGGCAGCCGCCACCGGCAAGCTGAAAACCTTCATCGTTTCCACGCACTCGGCGCAGGCCAACTTCACCCAGGAAGTGCAGGACAAGAACGGCAAGCGTATCCAGTTCGCTTCCGGCACCATGCAATTCGAGCGTCCGGGCAAGTTTCGCTGGGTTTACCAGAAGCCGTATGAGCAACTCATCGTAGGTGACGGTCAGAAATTCTGGATGTATGACGTCGACCTGAACCAGGTCACAGTCAAGAAACTGGATGCCGCGCTGGGCAGCAGTCCGGCGGCCTTGCTCTCCGGCAACAACGAGATCGAACGCGATTTCAGCCTCAAGGATATCGAAGCTCGCGACGGCCTGGAGTGGCTTGAAGCCACTCCAAAATCGGCGGAGTCTACTTTTGAAAAGATACTTTTGGGGTTCAATGCCAAATCGGAACTGGCGGTGATGGAATTGCATGATGCTTTCGGTCATCGCACCGTGCTGCGATTTACCGCTTTGAAAAACAACCCGGCGCTATCGTCATCACTATTCAAATTCGTACCGCCCAAGGGTGCGGACGTGCTGGGTGAGTGATGAGCAGCGGTGACCTGTTCGGTTCCAACAAACCCGCTGCGCCGCTCGCCGAGCGGTTGCGTCCAAAAACCATTGACGAAGTCATCGGCCAATCGCATTTGCTGGGGGAGGGCAAGCCGCTGCGTCTGGCGTTCCAGTCCGGCAAGCTGCACTCGATGATCCTGTGGGGGCCGCCGGGCGTCGGCAAGACCACGCTGGCGCGGCTGATGGCCTCGGCTTTCGATGCCGAGTTTGTACCGCTGTCGGCGGTACTGTCCGGGGTGAAAGACATTCGCGATGCTATAGCGCAGGCCGAGCAGACGCTGCAACAGAGCGGCCGTCACACCATCCTGTTCGTGGACGAAGTGCACCGTTTCAACAAATCGCAGCAGGATGCCTTCCTGCCCTTTGTCGAGCAGGGCCTGGTCACCTTCATCGGCGCCACCACCGAGAACCCTTCATTTGAATTGAACAACGCATTGCTGTCACGGGCGCAGGTGTATGTGCTGCAATCCCTTTCTGAAGCTGAAATGGGGCAATTGCTGGATCGTGCGCAGCAAACGGCATTGCCGGGTATCACATTCGATGCGGCGGCACGCGAACGCATCATCGGATATGCCGATGGCGATGCGCGGCGTTTGCTTAATGTGCTGGAACAGTTGCAGACCGCAGCTCAAGCGGCCAAGCTGAACAATATCACCACGGCCTTTCTCGACAACACGCTGGCGCAGAAACTGCGCCGTTTCGACAAGGGCGGCGAGGCGTTTTACGACCAGATCTCCGCGCTGCACAAGTCGGTGCGCGGTTCCAACCCTGATGCCGCACTGTACTGGTTCGTGCGCATGCTGGATGGCGGCGCCGACCCGCGCTACCTGGCGCGGCGCATCGTGCGCATGGCGTGGGAAGACATCGGCCTGGCCGATCCGCGCGCCATCCAGTTGACCAATGATGCAGCAGCCACCTATGAGCGCCTCGGCTCACCCGAAGGCGAACTGGCACTGGCACAGGCCGTGCTGTACCTGGCCGTCGCGGCCAAATCGAATGCGGGCTATGTCGCGTATAATGCGGCCCGCGCCTTCGTCAGTCAGGACGGCTCGCGCGAAGTGCCGCTGCACTTGCGCAACGCGCCGACCAAATTGATGAAGCAACTGGATTACGGCAAAGACTACCGTTATGCGCACAACGAAGAAGGCGGTTATGCTGCGGGCGAGAGTTATTTTCCCGACGGCATGCCGGAAGTAAGTTTTTACGAGCCCACCGAGCGCGGGTTGGAAGCGAAGATTGCGGAGAAGCTTGCGCACTTGCGCGAGTTGGACAAAGCAGAAAAAAACAAAAAAGGATAAGCAGCATGTTGGACATTCAAACATTACGCAATGATCTGGCCGGAGTGGCCGCGCGCCTGGCGACCCGCGGTTACACGTTGGACACGGCCAAGTTCGAGCAACTGGAAGCCGAACGCAAGACCATCCAGACCCGCACGCAAGAGCTGCAAGCCAAGCGCAATGCGAGTTCAAAGCTGA
>CAYOJU010000034.1:11242-24710 GCA_964404355.1 uncultured Sideroxydans sp.
ATCCAGACCCGCACGCAAGAGCTGCAAGCCAAGCGCAATGCGAGTTCAAAGCTGATCGGGCAGGCTAAGGCCAAAGGTGAAGACACCACGACGATCATGGCGGAAGTTGGTGCACTGGGCGAGGAGCTGAAACAGCTCGAAGCGAAGCTGCCGCAGTTGTTGCAGGAAGTGGATGCGTTCCTTGCCATCATTCCCAATACACCACATGCGACCGTACCGGTCGGCAAATCTGAAGCGGACAATGTTGAAGTGCGCAAAGTCGGTGAGATTCCAAAATTCGCTTTCGAGGCAAAAGATCACGTCAGCATCGGTGAAGGCCTGGGCGGACTGGATTTCGAGACGGCAACCAAGATCGCAGGTGCCCGCTTCTCCCTGCTGAAAGGCCCGTTGGCCAGGCTGCATCGCGCGCTTGCCCAGTTCATGCTGGACACGCATACCGAGAAGCACGGCTATACCGAAACTTATGTGCCTTATATGGTGAATGCGGAATCGATGCGCGGCACCGGCCAGCTGCCCAAGTTTGAGGAAGATCTTTTCCGTGTACCACGCGTGGTCAGTGATGACGGTGTAGAGAAAAACTTCTACCTGATCCCCACCGCAGAAGTACCTGTTACCAACATGGTGCGCGACGAGATTGTGGCGCTGGAAAAGTTGCCGCTGAAATATGTTGCGCACACGCCGTGCTTCCGCAGCGAGGCGGGTTCCTACGGCCGCGATACGCGCGGCATGATTCGCCAGCACCAGTTCGACAAGGTGGAGCTGGTGCAAATCGTCCATCCGGATAAATCCTATGAGATGCTGGAAGAATTGCTCGGCCATGCTGAGACCATCCTCAAGCAGCTTGGTCTGCCCTATCGCGTGGTGAAGCTGTGCACCGGCGACATGGGTTTCTCGTCGGCGACCACTTACGACATCGAAGTGTGGCTGCCCGCGCAGAACACCTATCGCGAGATTTCTTCCTGTTCCAACTTCGAAGCCTTCCAGGCGCGCCGTATGCAGGCGCGCTTCCGCAACGCACAGGGCAAGCCTGAGCTGGTGCATACCCTCAATGGTTCCGGCCTGGCCGTGGGCCGTACTCTGGTGGCCGTGCTGGAGAACTACCAGCAGGCCGACGGCAGCGTGAAAGTGCCCGAAGTGTTGCGTCCTTACATGGGCGGGCTGACCTCGATCAACGCGATCTGATTACCGGGACGGGGCGGCATGATGGATATGACCCCTCTCCGTCGAACCGTGCTGGTCATGCTGCTGGTCGCTATCCCGTGGTTTCTGGTCGTCGTATTCAGTATCGCATTCATCATGCAAGCGCATCTGCAGGAGGAAATGCAGTACACCTTCGGGATGAAAGTTTCAATCCTTGTCGGCGCAATCATGTGCATGTTCGCCCTTGTGGTATGCGCCGACGGCGTGCGAAAAAAACAGTCCAACCCCTTGCTGTACGTTTTTGCGTTTTCGGGCTTCTGGTTTTTGCTCGAATATCCGGCCAAGGCGTTGCTGTCTCTCCTGCGCTCGTGACGATACCGACACTGCTGGCATTTCAACTTCCCGCCTGTTCCCTGGCCGTTCGCTCCGCAAATCCCGCGTTTTGTCGCAAGGCGCTATCCCTTTCCATCCCGTTTGTCTAAAGTGTGTCCTGTCGTCAAAGCAGGAGGCAACATGAGGTACACACTATTCTTTTCTGCGCTATTGTTGGCCTCTGCCGTCCATGCTGCAGAGCTGAAGCTGGAACTACAAGGAAAAGGCATGGCGGGAAACCAGATACGCGTAGCCGTCTACTCCGCCAATGCGCCGGAACAGTTTCCGTCCGACGAGAAGTTCTATCTGGGCATCGTGAATGAGGCGACGAGCGACCATTTGACGGTGCTTATTCCCGATCTGCCTCCCGGGAAATATGCCGTGGCGGCCTACGTCGATAACAACAGGAACGGCCGGCAGGACAAGAATTTCCTGGGTATACCGAAAGAGATATATGGCTTTTCCAACGATGTGCGCGGTATGTTCGGTCCCCCCGATTTTGCTGCGGCCGCATTCGATATCGGCGAAAATGCCGTCACTGAATCCATCCATCTACATTGAGGTCTAACATGAGCGATATCACCCGTCATCTGCCAATCCTGAGGTTGATCGATGTAAAGCGCCGCTTCCTGCTGGGCGAGACCACCATCGACGCGCTGAACAGCATTTCGCTGGAGATCCATGCGGGCGAGTTCCTGGCCGTTTGGGGCCCCTCCGGCAGCGGCAAGTCCACGCTGATGAACATTATCGGTCTCATCGACTCGCCCACGTCGGGCGAAGTGCATTTCGACGACGAATATACGCACATGCTGGATGATGATGAGCTCACCGAGTTTCGCAGCAAAAAGATCGGTTTCGTGTTCCAGAACTTCAATCTGGTGCCCGTGCTTTCCGCACTGGAGAACGTGATGCTGCCTTTGCAGATCCAGGGCGTGGCGGAGAAGGAGTCGAAAGACCGCGCCGCCGCCGCGCTGGTGGACGTGGGGCTGGAGCGATTCAGGGATTCCTTGCCGGATAAGTTGTCCGGCGGCCAGCGTCAGCGCGTGGCGATTGCCCGAGCGCTGGTGGTGAATCCCATGCTGGTCATTGCCGACGAACCGACGGCAAACCTGGATTCCGAAAACAGCCGCATGGTGGTGGATCTGATGCGCGACATGAACCGGGCGCGCAAGGTGACTTTTGTGTTCACCACGCACGACCAGCGCCTGCTCGACCACGTGGACCGGAAAATACTCTTGCGCGACGGCAACATCGTGAGTGATGAGGTGATGGCATGAAGAATATGCTCAAACTGGCCCTGCGCGGCATGATGCGCAACCGCCGCCGTTCGATGATGACGTTGCTGGCCATCGCCTTCGGTTTTTCCGCCATCGCATTGTTCGCCGGTTATACGCATAACGTCTACGACGGGCTGTCGCGCCAGTCCATCCACGGTGAGATGCTGGGACACCTGACGCTGAGCAAACGCGGCATGCGCAAGGAAGGCCGGCTTGATCCGGAACGTTATCTGCTGACAGCGGCAGAAGTTGAGGCCGTCACCAGGTTGCTGAAGGATGAAAGTCATGTGGTAATGGTTGCCCCGCGACTGGCGCTCAGCGGTCTGGTCAGCAACGGTCGTGCCAGCACCATCTTCCTTGCCGAGGGTATCGAACCGGAAGCCGTGCTGAAATTGCGCTCGGGCGCACTTACGGATGCCGAACGCAAGAGCGGAAAGTTCGAGAGCATGAGGATGCGACTGGATACCGAACATCCGGAAGTGGTAAGCCTGAGCGAAGGGCTGGTCGAGATGCTGCATCTCAAAGAGGGCGAGCAGGCGCAAGTGCTGGTGAACACGCTTTCCGGGCAGGCTAATGCGCTGGATGTCACACTGGGTAAATCCTTCAATACCGGCAATGCGGGCAGCAACGACAAGTTCGCCTTCGTCTCGCTGGCGCTGGCACGCACCCTGCTGGATGCGGACGGTCGCGCAGATCGATTGACCATATTGCTGGATGACAAGAGCCAGACTGAAGTGATGCGCGACCGCCTGCTGGCAAAATTGAAAGCTGCCGGTTTTGATGTCGAGATCATGACCTGGCAGGAACTATCCGATTTCTACAATCAGGTGCACGGCATGTTCGACATGATCTTCGGCTTTATCTTCTCCATCGTGCTGACGGTGGTGATCATGAGCGTGGCCAACTCCATGAGCATGACCGTGATCGAGCGCACCCGCGAGATCGGCACGTTGCGTGCCATCGGTTTGAAGCGCAGTGGCGTGATACGCCTGTTTACCATGGAATCGATGCTGCTCACGCTGATCGGCTGCGTAACCGGGTTGCTGCTCACGCTGCTGGTGCGCTGGGGCGTCAATGCGGCGGACATTTCCTACATCCCGCCCAACAGTGCCGGTCGTGTCCCGTTGCTGATCGACATGGATGTCATGCGCACGCTGTTTACGTTCCTGCTGATGGGTTTGGTAGGCACGCTGGCGGCGTACATGCCTGCGCGGCGCGCTGCGAAGAAAGACATTATCGATGCGCTGGGGCATATTTGACGGGAACGCCGAGTGTCATTACGACGTAATGCTTGCTTGCATTGGATTGCCTGCCTTTGGTGCTTCCCGCAGGCATGGGGAGCGTTGGCCGACGAGAAATAGCGATGAGGTGACAGCATGAAGAATATGTTCAATCTCGCCCTGCGCGGTCTGCTGCGCAACCGCCGCCGTTCGCTGGCGACGCTGCTCTCCATCGCACTCGGCTTCTCGGCTATCGTGCTGTTTGCGGGATATACGCACAACGTATACAGCGGCCTTTCGCGCCTGGCCATCCACGGCGAGATGCTGGGGCACCTGACTTTGAACAAGCGCGGCATGCGCACGGAAGGCAAGCTCGACCCCGAGCGCTATATGCTGACCGCAGCAGAAGTCGAAGCGATTACCAAATTGCTGAAGGATGAAAAGCACGTCGAGCTGATCTCGCCGCGTCTGGCAATTAGCGGACTGGTCAGCAACGGACGCGTCAGTACCATCTTCATCGCCGAGGGGATCGAACCGGCAGCCATGGAACGGCTGCAGAAAAATGTGCTGACCGATTTTGAGATGAATACCGGGTATGGCGACCTGGTAAAACAGAAACTCGATCCGGCGCATCCCGATGCGGTGGGGCTGAGCGAAGGTCTGGTCGATATGCTGCGCCTCAGTTTGGGCGGACAGGCCCTGATGCTGGTGAATACGCTGAGCGGACAGGCCAATGCACTGGACGTTATTGTAGGGAACACTTTCAACACCGGCAACGCGCGCAGCAACGACAAGTTCGCATTCGTATCGCTTGCGTTTGCGCGTACCCTGCTGGATGCGGAAGGCCGTGCCGATCGTATGATCATCCTGCTGGACGATGTGAACAACACCGAAGCGATGCGCGACCGGTTACTGAAAAAAATGACTGCCGCCGGCTTCGATGTCGAGATCAAGACCTGGCAGGAATTGTCCGATTTATACAATCAGGTACACGGCATGTTCGATATGATGTTCGGCTTTATCTTCTCCATCGTGCTGGCCGTGGTGGTAATGAGTGTGGCGAATTCGATGGGCATGACGGTGGTGGAACGCACGCGCGAAATCGGCACGCTGCGCGCCATCGGCTTGAAGCGCAGCGGCGTGGTGCGCCTGTTTACAACCGAGTCCATGCTGCTGACCCTGATTGGCTGCGTCGCCGGACTGGCGCTCACGCTGCTGGTGCGCTGGGGCGTCAATAATGCGAACATCACCTACATACCGCCCAACAGCGTGAGCCGGATGCCGTTGCTGGTCGACCTGGATGCCGGTCGCACCATCTTCACCTTTATCCTGATGGGCGCGGTGGGGACGCTGGCGGCGTATATGCCCGCGCGGCGCGCGGCAAAGAAGGACATCATCGATGCGCTGGGACATGTCTGATGGGAACCCCGATAGGTATATTTTGAGGAAAACATGAACACACTATTCAAGTCACTTTTGTTGTTGCTGTGGAGTCTGACCGCTTTTGCTGCACCCGATGCACATAGCATCCTGAAAGAATCCGACCAGGCCCGCGGCGGCGGCTTGCCCGGCATCGTGTGGGAAATCAGGCTGCAGTCGCATGACGGCGATCGCCAGGACGAGCCGCAGCGCATTTTGGTCAAGGCGGTGGATGAGTCCAGCGTAGCCGAGACGCAGGAACCGGTGCGCTTCAAGGGCTCGAAGATTTTGCAGGTGGAGCGCAACATGTGGATGACACGTCCCGGTCTGTCCAAGCCCATTCCCATTTCGCCGCGCCAGCGCATGAGCGGGCAGGCTTCCAACGGCGATATTGCTGCGACCAACTACGCAAAGGACTATGAGCCTCAACTGGGCGCGACCGAAAATATCGGCGGTGAACCCTGCTATGTGCTCGACCTGACCGCGAAACACAAGCGCACCACCTACGACAAGATCCGCTACTGGGTGTCGGTCAAGCGTGTGGTCGGCGTCAAGGCCGAGTTTTATTCGGTGAGCGGCAAGCTGCTCAAGACCGCCCTGTTTGAGTACGGCAACACCATCGAGCATGATGGCAAGCGCATTCTCTTCATCAGCAAAATGACCATACGCGATGCGCTGATCGATGCCGAAACGGTCATGGAGTTCGGCACGGTCAAGGTGAAGAAGATCGCAGCGTCTGAATTCGATCTTGGACAGATGCAATGAGGTTGTTGGCCCTTGCGCTCTGCGCATTTGCAGCCACTGCATCGGCGGAAGAATCCGACTGGAAAACCTCATGGGACGGCACCCTCTACGGTTACGCCAACAGCATGAAGCTGCGCGACGACAGTGTATTGAACCCGTACAACCGGATCGCACAACTGCCGCAGCGCACTGATGTTGCTGAGTTGCGGCTCAATTTCAAGACCGAGAACGAAACCGTGCGGCTGACGGCACGTGCCATCGCCTCGACGCGGGAAATGCGCAATAGCTTTGGCAAACAATCGCGAAATGAGGCTTATGCGAGCCAGTGGCAAGTGCGGTTGCGCACGGCGGAAAGCTGGAACGTCGCCGCCGGGCGCGATGTGCTGAACTGGGGAGCGGGGCAGTTCCGTTCGCCGTCCAGTCCGTTCTATTTCGATAACGGGCGCACCGATCCGATGCGCGAGTTGGTTGGCGTGGACATGATGAAGCTCTCGTGGACGCCGGATATGCAGCGCAGCACCACACTGGCGCACATCGTGCGTTCCGGTTATGGGGCGGCGCAGCCGGATGCCTGGCGCGACAGCTGGCTGGCAAAGTTCGATCAGCGCGAGAGCGCGCTGTCCTACGGTGTAGTCGCCGTCAAGGCGCCGCATCTCGGCGCATTTTACGGCGCGCACGGGCAGTACACGATGAGTGATGAGGTGATGCTGTATGGCGAGTTCGGTTCTTCCGTGCTGCCGGTCGTGCTGCAGTCACCTGTCGATGCGGCGCAGCCTTACATTGTGCAATCGCCTTCGCCGCGCGGCAATGCCAGTCTGGTGGGATCGTCTTACACCTTCGAGAATGGCCAATCGCTGATGACGGAATATCTGCACGACGGTCACGGCTACACGCAGGAAGAAGAGAGCGCGTATTTCCAGCGCGCGACCACGACGTTCGGTTTGCCGCTGGGCCTGATGCCGCGTCTGCTGGGCCGCGATTATCTGCATGTGGTGTGGCAGGCCAACATGATGAGCGAAACGGGTTACTGGCGGCTGATGTACACGCGCAACCTTACTGATAATGGCAATGAACTGGCGGCCTACGGCGAAACGACCGCGACAACACATATCAGTATCTACGCCTTGATCGTGCAACCCGTCGGCAATGCCCGACAGGAAACGTCGGCCCTGTTCAGGCGCAGCATTACCGCCGGCGTGAAGATTGCCTTGCCGTAACCGCCCGCTGATAGTGTTTTCATGAAAAAAATTCTGTTAATTATTATCGCCACGTTCACCTTCTGTACTGCGCTTGCGCTTGTGTTGACCCTGTTCTTTCCCCCGTTCTGGCTCGAATTTGTCTACTCGCAATGTATTGGCCTTTCGTCGTTAGTCATCAATGTCGGGCTTGCGCACTATGTGAAAAGTAGAATCCGGCGCGTAGTGGCACTCTGTATTACGCTGCCGGGCAGCGTGGCAATCGGTTTGACGCTGGCTTTTGCCATCTCCGGTGTGGGTGGTTGGAACGACAGCTTTACCCTGAAGGCAATGGCGATAGGATTGTTTTTCGGTCTCATTGGTGTGATCACTTTCCTGCTTTACGAGCGTATCGAAATGGAAATTTCGCAGCGCAAACTCATCAAGGGTGAAAGCGAAAAGCGCGAAATAGAGGCCAACCTGAAAATGCTGCAGGCCCAGATCGAGCCGCATTTTCTTTTCAATACGCTTGCCAACGTAAGCAGCCTGATCGACGGCGATCCGGCATTGGCAAAGAGACTTCTGGAGCGGTTGAATGACTGGTTGCGAGTGGCATTGGTGCGCGCGCGAAGCGACAACGCCACGCTGGGCGACGAGCTGGACATGCTGGAAAACTATTTGCAGATACTCAAAATCCGTTTCGGCGACCGCCTGCGCTGGCGCATCGATGTGCCCGAAGACACCAGGCTGACGGTATTCCCGCCAATGTTGCTGCAACCGTTGGTGGAGAACGCGGTGCGACACGGTATTGAGCCGAAACTGGGCGGAGGCGAGATCGGCATTCGCGCGACCACCGATACCTTGACGCTGCGCATCGAAGTGAGCGATACCGGTGTCGGCCTGCTGGGGGACGAGGGCGTCGGTGCAGGATTGACGAACGTGCGTGCGCGGCTGGTAGCGCTGTTCGGTGCCAGGGGCAGGCTGACTTTGGAGAATAAAGCAGGTGGCGGCGGCGTAGCCGCGACGCTGGAGTTGCCGAAATGAAAGCCATTATCGCCGACGACGAACAGCATATTGCGCAAGACCTGAGCCGAAGGCTGGCGCAGTTGTGGCCCGAATTGCAGATTGCTGCCATGCTGCACGACGGTATCGCGGCGGCGCAGGCATTAAGCGAACTCAAACCCGACATCGCCTTTCTCGACATTCGCATGCCGGGGCAGAGCGGGCTGGATGCGGCGCGCATGGCTGCGGCTGATTGCCGTGTGGTTTTTGTTACCGCCTTTGACGATCATGCGGTGCAGGCCTTCGAGCAAGCGGCAGTGGATTACCTGCTGAAGCCGGTTTCGGATGAGCGCTTGGCACGCTGCGTAGAGCGGCTGAAACACCGCAGCGAGGTCGCGCCGGATGCTTTGCTGGCGCGACTGCAGCAACTATTGGCGACGCAGAACAAACCGGAACCTTTGCACTGGCTGCGCATCCAAGTCGGGCAGAACGTGCGAATGGTGGCTGTAGAAGAGGTATGCTATTTCCAGTCCGCCGACAAATACACTACTGTGCTTACGCGAGATGCCGAGCTGCTGCTGCGTACCCCTCTCAAGGATATGGTTGCGCAGCTTGATCCGGAACAGTTCTGGCAGGTGCATCGCGGTACGGTGGTTAACGTCAGGCAAATCATCTCCGCACATCACGACCTGTTGGGTAAAGTCACCCTCACTTTGCGCGACAGGCCCGAAAAGGTTGCGGTGAGCCGCAGCTTTGCGCATCTGTTTCGGCAGATGTGAGAAAGAACATACAATATTTTCCTCGCTGATTCGTCTTCAGTTTCTCCAGGCAGGTGAATTGAGCCACAGATGAGAAACGATAGCCTTGAGCGATGACCTTCCCGGAACGCAGCAATCTGTACGTGACTATCTGTGGCCAGTTTTGCTTGTCTGGCCAAACTCGCACAAAGGAGCAATAAATGGAAAAAGAGCTGCACGTCATTTTTGGTGCGGGACAGATAGGCATGCCGTTGGCGCAACACCTGCTTGCGGCTGGCAAACGGGTGCGTGTCGTGAAGCGCAGCGCGGGTGGAGTTTCGTCCGGGATGGAGTTGTTGCAGGGCGATGCGGCTGATGCCGTTTTCTGCCATACAGCGTGTACCGGTGCGGCGGTGGTGTACCACTGCATGAATCCAGCTTATTCCGCTAGCCAATGGCTGGAACTGGTGCCGCGCTACATGGGTAACCTGATCTCGGCGGCAGGTAGCGTCGGATCTCGCTTGGTCGTGCTGGACAATCTGTACATGCTGGGACGCACGGGCGGCAAGCCGATGAACGAGGATACGCCGAGCAACCCTTGCAGCAAGAAGGGCGAGATACGCGCCCGCACCGCCGAGCGCCTGTTCGAGATGCAGCGTCAGGGCAAGGTGCGAGCCGTGTGCGGACGGGCCGCCGATTTCTATGGACCGCGCGGGACACTCACCTACTTTGGCGACTATTTCTGGAAGCCGGTGCTGGCCGGTAAGGCCGGCATGTTGCCGGTGAATCCGGATACTCCGCATACCTATCACTACATTCCCGATGTAGCACTCGGCCTGGCGACGCTGGGCTGCGCCGAAGAAAACAATCTGGCGGGGGCGCCCTTGTGGATGCTGCCTTGCCAGTCCGCCGTTACCTCGCGCGAAATGACGCAGCGCTTTGCGGCGGTTCTGGGGCATGATATTCCGCTGAACAAACCGCCAAAATGGTTGCTTAATGCGCTTGGACTGTTCGTCCCCATGATGCGTGAGATCAAGGAAATGGCGTACCAGTGGGATGAACCATTTATTGTGGACGACAGACGTTTTCGTGCTGCATTCGACATGCGTCCCGTCGCGGTGGATGAGGCGGCGCGGGCGACGGTGGATTGGGCGAAGCAAGCGTACGCGCCAAGAAAATGATGCGATGGAGGCAGAACTTATTCTAGAACGTACCAGTCATTGCTGCTGCAGCCGGTTTCATTGGCATGAAGCGGGTCATTGCTTGAGGAGTGTCGTTAAACCTATTTGACGAAGTCGCCAAAGCTGCGTTTCAGAACCGGCGGCAATTGATACAGCGAATTCTGCGCTTCCAGACGTTTCAACATGTCGTTATACAGGCGCACCGTTTCAACCAGAATCACCGCTTCGCCGCCGCGGGCCTTGCCGTGTTTGGTCTTGTTATAAAAAGACGGGCGCGAGAGCAGCGGCATCATGCGCTTTACGTCAGACCAGATGTCAGGATTCAGTCCCGATTGGCTGGCCAGAATGCGCGCATCTTCCAGATGTCCCATGCCCTGGTTGTAGGCCGCCAGCGCCATCCACAGCCGGTCCTCTTCGCTCATGCGCAGTGGCAACTGCTCCTTGAGCAACTGCAGGTAACGCGCTCCGGCCAGTATGCTGCCATGCGCATCGAGTCGGTTCTCCACATTCATGCGGTCGGCCGTTTCTTCGGTCAGCATCATCATGCCGCGCACATTGGTGTATGAGGTCGCATTGGGATCCCAGTGCGATTCCTGGTAGGCCAGCGCAGCGAGCAGTTGCCAGTCGATGCCGGTGAGGTCGGCCGCTTCCTTGAACCAGTGGCGATAATGAGGCAACAGGGTGCGCGTCTGCGAAATGAATGCTTCGGCGTCCACTGCATCCAACCGTTCGTTATAGCCGTAGTAGCGGTCTATCAGGTGGCGCAGGGTGCCATCCTGTTTGATGTGGGTGAAAAACAGTTGCGCCTCGTCGTACAGTTGCGCGTCGCCGTCGTTGGCAAAAGCCCAGGACATCTCGGAAGGGGAATCGATATCCAGTGCGATCCCAAGCTCAGGGTAAAAGTTGCGCGCGGTGGCAAGCTGTTCCTCGTTTGCTACTGTGCAATCCAGTTTGCCGTCAGCCACTTCTTCCAGCAATTCGGACGAAGAGGTTTTGCTGCGGGATTTCCAGGCCAATTTGGTATGTTCGCGTTGAACCTCGCGCAGGGCAACTTCCTGCGGCGATCCGGCAGCGACAACAAGGTCCCGGCGGGCAAGATTATCGATATCGTCCGGGGTGACGCCATGGCAGATCACCAACTCGTCCAGTGATTGGTAAGACTTGCTGAAATGCAGGGCGTAATCGTTGGTGCTGCGGGCGGCGGTTGCCAGGTGCGCCTTATGCGCGGCCAGGGAGGGCAAGGCCTGATCGGTCGCCAGCGGAACGACCTTTACCCTGACTTGTAATTGCAGGGCGAACAGCCGGGCCAACTCTGTTTCAAAAGCGTTCTCGGTTTCCATTTCGACTGGCGGCACAATGACCACCAGTTCGCCCTGATGCCAGTCCGGCAAGGGATCGACGGCTGTCGTCTTGACCCAGAGCCAGGCGCAGAGCGCAAGGACAACTGCGAGTTGTAGTGGTAATAGACTTCTCATATCGAACATTCTGCCCGAAATTGCAATGTTGCTGGTAAAATGCGCGCCCTCACGATGCCGGGCAATATTTGGCACGTGCTGCAGGGCAGTATCCGGAGAGGTGGCAGAGTGGTCGAATGTACCTGACTCGAAATCAGGCGTAGGTGTGAGCCTACCGAGGGTTCGAATCCCTCCCTCTCCGCCAAATGCAAAACCGCCCCCGTGGGCGGTTTTACATTTGGTGAAGTGGAAGTGTGGACGAGACCTCCTGGGTTCGACCAGCGAGCATCGCTCGCGCAGGACGCCGACAGGCGGTCCCGAACGTAGTGAGGGATGAGGTTTTCGCGGAGGCAACGCGAAAGCCGAACAATCCCTCCCGTTTTCAAATCAGAATGCCTCTTTTCAAAAGTGAAATTTAGTTCAACTGTCATATTGACGAAGCAGGAGCGGCTGGTTAGGGTGTCGACTTGGTGCTTACAAGGGCGTTGCCATGAACGGATCAAGCGATAAAGAAGCTGCAGCCAGGCATGACGGAACCGAGCGTCGAGCCCGCCCTCATTTGCGCGAGATGTTCGATCAGGCTTACCGGGTTGCCTATCCGATGCTTGATTCCCAGCAGGCTACAGGGTCGGCACATTTTCTGCGCATCGTATTGCACGATGCTTTCCCGGATTTACAGCAGCAGGATATTTCCATCCTGTCGGTTGCGATCGAACGCGTATACCGCGAACGAAGCAGGGCGGAATCTCAGTAAGCAATTCATTTGGTCTGCACACCTGGCGGTGTGCGAACTTGGTGAGCAGGTCAGTCGCCGAGTACGATACGGCCATGGCAGGCCGAGCAATTTGAGCGGCTTTTTACGTCCGGTTGAGCCCATTCCTTGGGGGAGATAACGTGGTGTTCATGCTTGAACCATGGTGTGTCGCTGATGCGCAAACTGGCTGAGCTATATCTGTTGCCGTTGCCTGCATTGCGTTCCAGAAAGCCGAGAATCCTTTTGTTGTCGTTGGCATCGAGAACGGCATTCGCACCGAAGTGATGGTTCAGGCTGCCCATCAGGCGTTGCCAGTTATCTGCCGACAACAATTGCGGAGGGTAGGCAACATGGCAGCTGCCGCATTCTGTTTTCCACTTTGTGGCATTTGAATTATTGGACTCGGGCAGTTTGCTGCTACCCGCATATGCCTGATTCATTCCCAACACCAGCATTAGAACTGCTAACCGTTTCATTTCTTGCCTCCTTGACTGACTTTTTAATAAAGTCTGCTTTTCCTGCAGCAGAGCTTGTGCGTTTTACAGTGTAATTACGCTTGACCCTGTTAGAACTTCTTCGGGAGGGTCGGGTGTTTCAAATTTGTGGCTGGATGTGCCTGCCTGCGGTATCAGGCGCACTGCGCCAGATTACGCAAAGCGGCATCTTATGCGATGCGTCCGGATATTTGTGAAAAAATGCTCGCTTTTTGCGTCGGGACACCAGAAGAATTCGCGGAATTCAGGTGTTGTCAGTTGAAATATTCTCCCTCAATTGAATTGATAATACCCGAGTGCGCTGAGGGATAAATGTGGAGTATTTAAAGTTCTATTAGTAATCATATAGATGAAATTTAATGTCCGGGATTTCCACTTCATTTGTCCGTAAAACCGATGCGCCTGGATAAAAGATGCAGAACAATTCTTGCAAAATGCTTGAATGCTGCAACATTGAGAAAATGAATTATTAAATGCGAGGAGGCTGATTCGCTGCGTC
>CAYOJU010000035.1:0-7966 GCA_964404355.1 uncultured Sideroxydans sp.
ATTCGATGAAAATTGCACAACCATGAGGCACGAACAAATAGAATTCCTGGCATCCATTTTCGAGAATGCGCTCGATGCCGTCTTGCTGATAGACGCAAAAGGCGTCATTACCGGGTGGAACAAACAGGCAGAACATATTTTCGGGTGGCGTCACGATGAAGCCATCGGACGACTGATGTACGAAACCATTGTTCCCGATCGCTACCGCGAAGCACATATTCGCGGCATGAATCGTTTTCTCTCCACGGGCGAAGGGGCAGTACTCAATACGCGGATAGAGATATTCGCCCTGCGCCGTGACGGGAGCGAGTTCCCGGTCGAATTGACCATTTCGCCGATCAAGACGGCTGACGGTTATGAGTTCAGTTCTTTCATCCGTGATATTTCAAATCGCAAACGCGCCGAAAACGCCTTGCATGAAAGTGAAGATAAGCTACGCAACCTCTATGAACTTTCGCCGCTGGGTATCGCGTTGGCTGACATGAAAGGCCATTACATCGAGTTCAACGAAGCATTCCGGCACATTTGCGGCTATACCAGGGAGGAATTGAATGAGCTCGATTACTGGACTCTGACGCCGAAAAAATACTCAGCTCAGGAAGTGCAGCAACTGGACTCTCTTGCCAGCACCGGCCGCTACGGCCCCTACGAAAAAGAGTATGTGCGCAAGGATGGAAGCCTGATCCCGCTGAGACTCAATGGCATGCTGGTGACAGGCCGTGATGGCAATCAATATATCTGGTCAATCGTCGAAGACATCACCGCAAGCAGACAGGCCGAAGAAGAGCTGCGTATCGCCGCCATTGCCTTCGAATCGCATGAGGGAATGATCGTGACCGATGTTAACGGCGTCATCCTGAGGGGCAACCACGCATTCACCCAATTGACCGGCTACAGCACGGAGGAATTAAAAGGCAAGACAACAGCGATACTCAAATCCGGACTGCATGACAATGCGTTCTATCAGCAAATGTGGACAAGCCTGAAAACACAACATTACTGGCGCGGTGAGATAAAAAACAAGCACAAGAACGGCCATATCTGTATCCAGTTGCTGACCATCTCCGCTGTCGCCGCCCCCGACGGAAGCATCACCCATTACATTGCTTCATTTATCGATATCACCGAACGAAAAACGATGGAGAAGGAAATCCTTGAGCGGCGGAATGAAATGGAATCATTGCAAAAGCAGCATATCGCCGCCCAGACCGCTGCCGCCATTGCCCACGAGTTGAATCAGCCGCTTCTGGCCATCGCTACATATAGTCAGGCTGCGCTCATGCTGATGAATGCCGAAAAATCAAATCCCGATAAAATCCGCAAAGCCATGGAGAAATGTGAACAGCAAGCCCAGCGCGCCGGCCAATCAATCCGCGAACTGCTCGCATTGCTGAGTACTGAAGAGTTTTCAGCCGATGAATTTGATCTTAACCAGGAAATATTTGATGTCCTGAATGTGGCAAAGACCGAACACGAACTGCAATTCCACCCCATTCTGCAACTGGAGCATGGGCTCCCACTAATCCGGGCCAACCGCACCCATGTGCAAAAAGTGTTGTTCAACCTGTTACACAACAGCATCGACGCCATGCGTGAAGCCGATGTGCCCCTGCCTACCATTACCGTGACAGTGTGCACCAAGAAGAATGAAGGCGTTGCCCAAGTGACGATCCGGGACAATGGGCCGGGAATCAGGAGTGAAGATTTTCATCACCTGTTTGAGCCATTCTTTACCACCAAATCAAAAGGCATCGGCATGGGACTCACCATCAGCCGCTCACTGATCGAGGAGAATGGCGGCCAGTTATGGATAGACCCGCAGGAAGGTCAAGGTGCCATTTTCCACCTGACGTTGCCGTTTGCAACCTGAGTTAGCGGATGAAAGCGAATCGGGTCAAGTCACAGGACAAAACACTTCCGCATCACCCCCGTACCGGCTCGAACGTCGCATCCAGATTAAGCTCGTCGCAATAATCAAGGAAATCGCTGCGCAAGGTAGGTATGTGCACTTTGCCATGAAGCCCCACCGTCATGACGACGGAGGACAGGGGCGTGCCGGTGTGCGGTGCGGGATAGGTGTTGGTCTGCAGTTCTTCGATGTTGATACCGTTGCGGGAAAAGAATGCCGCGAGGCTGCGCACGATGCCGGGTTGATCCATGGCCACGACTTCGACGGTGTAGGGGATGGCAGGCTCCGCTCGTTCGCGTTTGCCTGTGCGTTTGTGGATGATGGTGAGTCCGAGTTGCTCGCCGAGCGAGGTCATCAATCCTTCCAGTTTGGAGAGTGCATGCCATGAGCCGGAGACTAGCATGATGAGGGCGAATTTCCCTTCCAGGACGGCCATGCGACTCTCTTCGATGTTGCAGCCACTGTCGGTGATGCGGCCCGCAAGCCGATCAACCAGGCCGATCTTGTCATCGCCGGAGGCAGTGATCACCAGGTAGTTGTTTTCAGTTTCTGTGTTCATGATTGGCTGGTGTCGTTTTGCTTCGAATTGGGAAACTGCATTGTAGCCCGCGCAGGGTGCGTTAAGGCCAGCGCAATGCACATTGCCCTTCGACGAGTTCAGAAGAGCGCTATTGCGCCTCCTGGTCTGTGACATACGGAATGGCTATTCAGAGACAAACAACGCAATTCTTTCCTTTGGCCTTGGCTTCATACATCGCTTTATCAGCTTTCGCCAAAGCCGCCGGAGTGAAACCCGGACTTTGATCAAATGAAGCGCAACCAATACTCGCCGTGATCGCAAAACCCTTATCGACCATTCGGCCGGCCAATTCCATGGAAAGTTGTTGGCAAAGCGAGATGCAGTCATCTCTGGATGAATTTGGCATAAGAATTGCAAATTCATCCCCGCCAATACGGGCAATGGAATCTGAGTGCCGCGTGTTTTCCTTCAACACCTTTGCAACCAGCCGCAAAGCCGAGTCGCCATCCTGGTGCCCGCGTGTATCATTCAGCAACTTGAATCCATCCAGGTCGATGATCGCCAGGGAGAACATGCCTCCATAACGTTTCTGACGTTCAATTTCCATATCAATGATGCCTTCAAAACTTCTTCGATTGTGCAAACCGGTTAACCAATCTGTAATTGAAATATTTACCGCTTCAAGATAGTTTCTTCTGAACGATTTTGCCAACTGAACCGACAATAATGACGAAGCAAGCGCAACAACCAGATCAGTGGCGAATGGCGCCAAAGAGTATCCATGTTGAAGAAAAGTTGCCACCTGAAGCGCGGTCGCCAGAACAAAGGCCACCACTGTGTCGATCTGGCGTTCACTCTGAAGAACGATCAAGACCAGCGGAAAAATATAAAGGATGTGCAGACGAATTTCGGGAGGCGAAATCCAGTCAAGAAAGAAAATAAGCAACATTGCCGACAAGCTTGCCAGCAATATTCTCCTTGGCGGGAAAGCGCCGGGAGTCCAGATGCGATGGAAAAAATCGTTCTGCATGTGGGTTCCTCTGGGCCAATAAATATTGAACCTGTTACGGCATATGCAACCTTGCGCATCAATCTTTGCACCTAACCACTACATCTTCTGCTTGATCGCCAGTACCGCCTGATTGCGCAGGGTGCGCAACAGCGACAGCTGTTGTTCTGAAAGTTTCAGGCTATTGGCCACCTGCATGTCGGCATAAAAGAGCCCGATGGTTTTCTTGTTGATGACCACGGGCAACAGAATAAAGCTCTGTGCATCGACCAACTCCCTGTACCAGGCGGGGATTTTATCGGCAATGCTTTCCGATCGCAGATCCTCAATGACGATGTCCACGCCTTTTTCAATCGCAAGGTGAAACACGTCCGACTCGAACGCCAGCTTGAACCGGAAATGCGGGATCACCTCATCGACGCCGGCACCAAGCCCCATGCGTGCCACCATGGAGTTGATCTTGTTATCCCGGATGCAGATGATCGCGCGCTTGAACCCGAGACCGCGATACATAGTCTCCAGCACCATCAGCAGCACGTCGTTAAGATTGAAGTCTTCCACCAGCGTGTTGGTCACATCCTGTATACCTGCACCCAGGACGGTAGCCGGGTCGGACTTGGCAAGCGCATCTTTCTCATCACTGGCATTCAGAGCCGACTCGATACCATGCACGCCGCCCATCACATCAGCTTTTTTTGTACCTTCCGGAATCGTGTCGATAGCCTCCCCGGTCCATTTGCGCACCTTGCTTACGATCGAGCTGCGCGACGTATTTATCTCCAGCGTCAAGGCTCTGCTCGTCAATTCCTGCAGACTGCTTTCCAGCACCGCATTCAGTTTGTACTCAGGAACATCGATCGCATCCTGGTAGCGGGAGCGCAGTTTGTTCAGTTCGCGGGATTTTTCATGCGGATCCGAGTTCGTTGCGATCTCGCACAATTCGTTCGCCATGCTCACCGTTGCCCGTACGTGATCGATCGGCTGTGTGGGCTTTTTTATCGGCTCTCCGACAGGCAACTTTGTCATGCCGTCAAGCAGGCGCTTGGGGAAGTTCCAGCTCTTGGCAACACCGATGCCGATCTGGTTGTAGGTCAACCCCAATACCTGGATAACGGCCTGGTCTTCGCTCTCCCCCTGCTCGATGAGGCGGGATATCTCCTGGCTTTCCTCGAAGAAATAATAAGTCACCAGCATGCGCCCGAGATTCTGGAACATGGCGCAGATCATCAACTCCTCGGCATCGCGGATATTGCGCCCCACCGCCAGCTGGATTGCCAGCACGCCGGAGAAGAACGATCCGACCACTTCGTCCCTAAGCTGGTTGGCCAGGGGTTTGTTCTGCATGAATTCGAGCATGATCAGCGACATCGCGATATTGCGCACCGTCTCGAACCCCATGATCACGACTGCCTTGGAAACGGTACTGATATTGCCGCCGAATTGGCCGTAGGAAACGGTATTGACCAGCCTGAGCAGTTTGTTGGTCAGTGCAAAATCCTGCAGGATCACGCGCGCAAGTTTGTTGGCGCTATCCGACTCGGATGCAACGATCTTGTTGATCTCGGTGATGATGCTGGACAGCGCGGGAAAATCACTCTTGCTGCGCATGCGCCGCAGCAGAAAATCCAGCGTGCTGTGCGTGTCCTTGGCAACCGCTTCGCCCAGCGTGCCCAGATATTCCTTGAGCGCGTTGCGCATGGTTGACGCGTTTGGATAGCGTTCCTCCTTGCGCTTGGCTATGGACTTCAGGATGATCGCTTCCAGTTTTTCATCCAGTGCCGGATTATGCACAGAAGGCGCCAGGGCCGGCTCATGCACCACGCGGTTCATCACATTGAAGGCATTATCGCCGGTGAACGCCGGGATGCCGGTGACCATCTCATACAGCACCATGCCGACAGAATACAGGTCGGAACTGGCATCTATCGTCCCATTGGAAATGCACTCCGGCGCCATGTATTGCGGCGTACCGATCACTTCCTGGCTGTCATCGCTCTGCTCCTTCATCAGCCGGGCGATGCCAAAGTCCATCAGCATCGGCTGGCCGCGCTGCCCGATCATGATGTTGCCCGGCTTGATGTCGAGGTGCATTACGCCATGCTGATGCGCATATTCGAGCGCATCCAGCAGTGAGCAAATAATTTCCGCCGACTTGACCTGTGACAGCGCGCCATCCTTCAGCATCTGCTGCAGGGTGCCGCCTTCAACATAGGCGCAGACCAGATAGGGTTCGCCCTGGTAATCACCCGCGTCGTACAAAGGGACGATGTTGGCATGCTGCAATTTGCTGACGATGCGAGCCTCGCGCAACAGGCTTTCGGTATGTGTGGAACCCGGGCGCAGTGTCTTGATGGCTACCTGGCGTTCCAGTTGCGGATCATGGGCAAGATAGACTGCCCCCTGAGTCCCTTTGCCCAGTTCATGAATAACAGAGAAGCGCCCGATGTTTTTTGGAGCCATGAGAATTGTTTACCCGGCAAAACAGGAATTCATACCTAGTGTGTCACAGATAATAGCGGCACGGAATCCATTTGCTATAGGGAGGGCATTCAATCCACATCCCCGTCCACATAAAACCATCGTCCGTCTTCGCACACAAAACGGCTGGTTTCATGCAACCGATGCGCACGACCATTTACTTTGTAACGCGCGACGAATTCGACGATGGCATGGTCGACATCCTGCTGCTGGCTTTTTACTTCCAACCCTAACCATTTGGTTTGTGTGTCTTCTGCCAAGCCCAATGCGGATGGGCGCGTGGATGAATGCCAGGTTGCCAACAGATAGTCTTCGCACTGCAGGGTATAAGCAGTGTAGCGGGAGCGCATGAGGGCTTCTGAGGTGGGAGCGGGCTCGTTGCCTTCCAAGTAGCGAGCGCAACAAGTTGAGTAGAGTTTGGTGCTGCCGCAAGGGCATGTGTTTGAATTCGGTTTCATGGTTTATAGACGGGTGCTGCCCCCCATCTCACCGAGGAGACGGGGTGAGTACCGGATTGTACCTAACGCACGAACGCTTTGCGTCCGGCATACACCGCCGAATCGCCCAGATATTCCTCGATGCGCATCAACTGGTTGTACTTTTCCAGACGCTCGCCGCGGCACGGTGCGCCGGTCTTGAGATGGCCGGTGCCCAACGCCACGGTGAGGTCGGCGATAAAGCTGTCCACCGTTTCGCCGCTGCGATGCGACACCATCGCGCCCCAGTTGGCGCTGTAGGCCAGGTTCACTGCGGCGATGGTTTCGGTGAGCGTGCCGATCTGGTTGAGCTTGATCAGCACTGCGTTGGCGGCATTTTCATCAATACCGCGCTGGATGCGATCCACGTTGGTAACGAACAGGTCATCCCCCACTAGTTCAAGCTTGCCGCCAAGTTCGCGATTCAATAATTTCCATCCCTCCCAGTCGTCTTCCGCCAATCCATCTTCCAGCACGACGAAAGGATACTTCTTTGCCCACTCGGCATACATCGCAATCATTTCGGCGGAACTCACCTTGCGCTTCTCGGTGCGCAAGTTGTACAGCCCGTCCTCGTAGAAACCGCTGGAGGCCGGATCGAGCGCAATCACCACATCCTCGCCGGGACGATAGCCAGCGCCTTCGATGGATTTGACGATCAGGTCCATGGCATCGACATTGCGCTTCAGCGCGGGTGCAAAGCCGCCCTCGTCGCCCACACCGGTGGTATAGCCGCCGTCCTTGAGCACTTTTTTCAGGGTATGGTAAATCTCGCTGCCCCAGCGCAACGCTTCTGTGAAGTTGGGCGCACCCACCGGGGCAATCATGAATTCCTGCAAGTCTGTACCTTGCCAGTTGGCATGCACGCCACCGTTAAGAATGTTGAACATCGGCACCGGCAGGCGGTTTGCCGCTGCCCCCCCGAGGTAGCGAAATAGCGGCAGGTTGCTGGCTTCCGCAGCGGCTCGGGCTGTCGCCAGACTCACGCCGAGAATTGCATTGGCACCGAGTTTTTTCTTGTGGGGGGTGCCGTCCAGCTCGATCATGGCGCGATCAATCGCACCCTGATCGAGCGCATCCATGCCGATAAGCGCATCGGCGATTTCCTTGTTGACGTGACCAACGGCTTTTTTTACACCCTTGCCGTCGTAGCGCTTCTTGTCGCCATCGCGCAATTCCAGCGCCTCATGCACCCCGGTAGAAGCACCGGATGGCACTGCCGCGCGACCGAAGGAACCATCTTCGAGAGTAACTTCCACCTCAACGGTGGGATTGCCGCGTGAGTCGAGAATTTCACGGGCGTGAATGTTTTCAATGCAGGTGTACATGGAGCCTCCTCAGAAGGTTGGATTGCGTGATCAAACAGAGTAACCATAACAAATTTCAGTTATATGTCTGTACGTGCGAACACATATCGACACAAAACCGTTCTCAACCCTTGCCGCGCTGCAAATTCAATATGACTGCCTGGATGGAATTACTCCGCGCACGCCGCCGCGGGGTTTTTCCAGATCGCCCGGATAGCGGGGAATGAGGTGCAGATGGACGTGCATGACCGTCTGCCCCGCAACTTC
>CAYOJU010000035.1:8066-16675 GCA_964404355.1 uncultured Sideroxydans sp.
GATAGCGGGGAATGAGGTGCAGATGGACGTGCATGACCGTCTGCCCCGCAACTTCACCAACGTTGATACCGACGTTGTAACCGGCGGGAACATATTTTTCGTCGATATGGTTTTTCGCCTTATCCAGCAAGAACAGCATGGCGGCTTTCTCCGCCTCGGTGGTGAGGAAGAAATCGGCAACATGACGTCGGGGAATGATCAGGAGATGGCCGGGGTTGACCGGGAATTTGTCCTGCTTTACATAGGCCAAATCATTCCCGAGCAGGACACTATCAGGATGACAGAACGGACAGTTTTGATCGTCGTTGTTCATGGCGCCTCCTATTTGCTTATAACAGGCTGACCGTCAGTATAGCGCAGGTATTTATTGAGTTAAGACTACCTCTAGGTTTGCCACAGCGGGGGTTCGTCCATCAGCGCGATCTGCTCGCGCAATTCCAGAATACGATTCTGCCAGTAAATTTGCGTGTTGAACCACGGAAAGGCTTGCTTGAAGGCGGCGTCGTCCCAGCGCTTTGCCAACCACCCGGCGTAGTGAATCAGCCGCAGGGTGCGCAAGGCCTCGATAAGATGCAGTTCGCGCGCATCAAATTCGTAAAAATCCTCATAGCCAGCCAGCACGTCGCCCATCTGCCGCACGCGATCTTCGCGTTCACCGGAAAGCAGCATCCACAAGTCTTGCACCGCCGGTCCCATGCGACTGTCGTCGAAGTCGACGAAATGCGGGCCATCGTCAGTCCACAGTACATTGCCTGCATGGCAATCACCGTGCAATCGTAATTGCTTCACCGCACCGGCCCGATCGAAACAATGGCGCACGCCATCCAGTGCCTGTTGCGCCACACTACGATAAGCCGCGTCGATGTCGGCGGGGATGAATCCATTGGACAGCAAATAGTCGCGTGGTTCAGTGCCGAACGTTTCTATATCGAGTGTAGGGCGATGCTGATAATTCCTGATGGCGCCGACGGCGTGAATGCGTCCGAGAAAGCGTCCCAGCCATTCCAGCGTGTCGCGGTTTTCCAGTTCCGGCGCGCGGCCTCCATGCTTGGTGAAGACCGAGAAGCGGAAGCCGTCAAACAAATGCAATGTTTTGCCGGCTATCTCCAAGGCAGGAACGACGGGTATCTCGCGCTCGACCAGTTCCTTTACGAAGGTGTGTTCTTCGAGAATTGCCTCGTCGGTCCAGCGAAGTGGGCGGTAGAACTTGGCCACCAGCGGTGCGCTGTCTTCGATGCCGACCTGGTATACGCGATTTTCGTAGCTGTTGAGGGCAAGCAAACGCCCGTCGCAGCGCAGACCTATGCTCTCCAGTGCGTTTAGTACGCAGTCGGGAGTAAGTGAAGAAAAAGAGTGATCAGGTTTCGTTTCCATGGAAGCAAGGATACCGTCATTCCCGGCTGTGCGGGAGTGAGAAACTTACTTCTTATGAAGCTGCACTTCCGCCAGTCCCAACCCATTCCAGCCTTCATGCCCCAGCTTGCGCATGGTTTCCATGTTTCTTTCGAAAATCATCTCGGCTTCAGGAAACGCAGCCACCGCCTCGTCGATACTGACTTCGCGGATCAGATGCAGCGTCGGATACGGCGAACGGTTGGTGTAGTTGGTGATGTCGTCCAACTCGGTGTCGGCGAACTGATAGAGCGGATGCATGCTGGCAACTTGCAATTCTCCGCCCAGATCGACTTCTTCCAGCGCCGCATCCACCACTGCCAGAAAATCGTTGTAGTCGAGGAAGTCGGTCAGTACGTGCGGATGTATCAACAGGATGGTGTCGATCTTCTCACGGCTGGCTTCTGCCAGAACTTCCAGCTCGCTCATCACATCCTTCAACAACTCTTCCGGCGTTTGTGCGGCGCTCACGAAGTAGCGTATCTGTCCCTTGACGTGCACGCCCTTGGCGAACGGGCACAGGTTGAGGCCGATCACTGCCTTCTCCAGCCACAATTTGGTGGCTGCGATGGCTTCTTCGTTGGTTACTGTTTTATTCATTTGTATGCCCCGTTTAAGCCCCTCTCCCGCAAGCGGGAGAGGGGTTAGGGTGAGGGTTGGTGATTACACACAAAATTACTTTGTACTCACAGCCCCTCATCCCCAGCCCTTCCCCCGCCTGCGGGGGAAGGGAGTATCAGCGACCTCTTCCGCCTGAACGGTGTTGCGCTCCAGATGGCACGGCACCACGGCTCGCTCCACCAGCCGGTTTGCCGCCGCCACTGCGCGGCCCTCCGCCTGTGCGAGCTTGACCGGTACCGGTACGGGCTTGCCCGCCGCCGGAACGCGGTGCGGATTGACCGCGACCTTGTCCTTGCCCGCGTCCGCCCTGACCGCGATTCTGGCCGTTCAGGATAGGCTCGGCCTTGATGCGCGGATCCGGTTCGAACCCGGGCACTTGCACCACGGGAATCTCGCGCTTGATAAGCCGCTCGATGTCATGCAGCAATTTGTGTTCGTCGATGCACACCAGCGAGCTTGCTTCGCCGTTGCTGCCTGCACGTCCGGTACGGCCGATGCGATGCACGTAATCTTCCGATACGTTGGGCAGCTCGTAGTTCACCACGTGCGGCAGTTCGATGATGTCGATACCGCGTGCGGCAATGTCGGTTGCCACCAGCACTTGCAGCTTGGCTGTCTTGAATTCGGCCAGTGCACGCGTGCGTGCTGCCTGGCTCTTGTTGCCGTGAATCGCCAGCGAAGGAATGCCTTCCTTGTTCAAATGGTCGGCCAGGTTGTTTGCGCCATGCTTGGTGCGCGTAAACACCAGCACCTGGAACCAGTTGTTATCCTTGATGAGCTTGGTGAGCAGTACGCGCTTCTTTTCGCGATCCACCGGATACACGCGTTGCTCGATCAATTCGGCCGTCGCATTGCGGCGCGCCACTTCGATCAGCACCGGCTTGTTGAGCAGGCCATCGGCCAGCAGCTTGATTTCATCGGAGAAGGTAGCAGAGAACAGCAGGTTCTGGCGTTGTTTGGGCAGCACCGCAAGCACACGCTTGATGTCACGGATGAAGCCCATGTCCAGCATACGGTCGGCTTCGTCCAGCACCAGTATCTCGACATGCGACAAATCCACGGTTTTCTGATGCAAGTGATCGAGCAGTCGTCCCGGTGTCGCCACCAGAATATCCACGCGGCCATGCAGTTGCTTGATCTGCGGATTGATATTGACGCCGCCGAACATCATCATGGATTTGAGCGGCAAATGCTTGCCGTAGATGCGCACGCTTTCTTCCACTTGGGCAGCAAGTTCGCGGGTCGGGGTAAGCACCAGCGCGCGGATGTGTGCCTTGCCCGCGATCGGTTTCTCCATCAGGCGTTGCAACAGCGGCAGCGTGAAACCGGCAGTCTTGCCGGTACCGGTCTGCGCGCCGCCCATCAGGTCGCCGCCTTTCAAAATAACGGGAATGGCCTGCGCCTGAATGGGCGTAGGTTCGGTATAACCGCGCTCGGTAACAGCGCGAACGAGTTCTTCGGACAAGCCGAGAGATGCAAATGACATTTAATTTCTTTCTTGTAACAAACGGCCTGTCGTTCAACAAGAACGCCAGTCTGAGGCTGAATGAGGTAGGTACTACGAACCGGAATCGGCGGCGACAACTAGACTGAAACGATATCGCGGCGCGCAGTGTAACAGAACGCGCCGCGCAAAGCGGATTAAACGTTAAAGAGGAAATTCATGACATCTCCGTCCTGCACGACATATTCTTTTCCTTCGACACGCATCTTGCCAGCTTCCTTTGCACCATGCTCTCCCTTGCAGGCGATGAAATCGGCGTAGGAGATAGTCTGCGCGCGGATGAAGCCTTTTTCGAAATCGGTGTGAATGACGCCGGCCGCTTGCGGCGCGGTATCACCCTTGTGGATAGTCCAGGCACGCACTTCCTTCACGCCGGCGGTGAAGTAGGTTTGCAGGCCCAGCAAGTTGTAGCCGGTACGGATCAGTTTGTTCAAACCGGGTTCGTCGAGTCCGAGGTCGGCGAGGAATTCCAGTTTGTCGGCATCGTCGAGATCGGCCAGTTCGGCTTCGATCTTGGCGCACAGCGCCACCACCGGTGCGCCCTCTTTCGCCGCGTGCTCGCGCAATTTATCCAGGTGCGGATTGTTTTCGAAACCGTCTTCCAGCACGTTACCGACATACATCGCGGGTTTGATGGTGAGCAGGCAGAGCGGCTTGATGATCAGTTTTTCGTCATCGCTCAGGTTAAACGTGCGTGCAGGCTTGCCTTCATTCAGGTGCGGCAACAAGCGCTCGAGTATGGCAACCAGTTTCTGCGCATCCTTGTCGCCGGACTTGGCTTTCTTGCCGTCGCGCTGAATGGTGCGTTCCACCACGGCGAGGTCGGCCAGCGCCAGTTCGGTGAGGATCACTTCGATATCAGAGATCGGATCGACCTTGCCGGCCACGTGCACCACATTCTCGTCATCGAAACAGCGCACGACGTTGACGATGGCATCGGTCTCGCGGATGTTGGCGAGGAACTGATTGCCCAGACCTTCGCCCTTGGAGGCGCCCGCAACCAACCCGGCGATATCGACGAACTCGACGATGGCGGGCTGCATGCGCTGCGGATTGACGATCTTCGCCAGCTCGGCCATGCGCGGATCGGGTACTTCGACGATGCCGACGTTAGGCTCAATGGTGCAGAACGGGTAATTCTCCGCCGCAATGCCCGCTTTGGTGAGTGCATTGAACAGCGTGGATTTGCCCACGTTGGGAAGACCGACGATACCGCATTTCAAACTCATGATTGTTTCCTTGGTTAATTGCTGTGCAGCTTCAGCATCGCTGCTTCCAGTTTGCCTTCGATGATGAGCGGCGCAACATTCTGCGCTTGCTGCATCGCTTCTTCGATCAAACCCTGTTCTTCCTTGCGCGGCGCATTCAGCACGTAATTGACAACCTGGTCACGATCGCCGGGATGGCCGATGCCGATGCGCAAGCGCCAGAATTCCTTGCTGCCGAGATGCGCGATGATGTCCTTCAGCCCGTTGTGCCCGCCATGCCCGCCGCCCAGCTTGAGCTTGGCACTGCCCGGCGGTAAATCCAGCTCGTCGTGCACGACCAGTATCTGGTCCGGCAATATTTTGTAAAACAGCGCCAGCGCCACTACCGCACGGCCGCTGACGTTCATGAAGGTCTGCGGCTTGAGCAAATGCGTTTCATGTCCGTGTACCGTGGCACGTGCAACCAAGCCGTGGAACTTGTTGTCGGTTTTGAAATTCACGCTTTGCGTACGCGCAAATTCATCCACCCACCAGAACCCGGCGTTATGGCGCGTGGCTTCGTATTCCCTGCCGGGATTGCCCAGCCCGACGACTAATTTAATGGGTTCGCTCATAATGAAAAAACCCGCCATGCACCGTTCGATGTCATGGCGGGTTGTTCGAAGTACAAATTACTTCTTGGCGGCGTCTGCTGCAGGCTTCGCTGCGGCGGCAGCTGCAGGAGCCGCGGCGGCTGTGGCAGCAGCGGAAGCGTCAGCAGCGGCAGCAGCTTCAGCGGCCGCTTCAACGTGACCACGCGGCACTTGAACCGTCGCCACTGCATCGATTGCCTTGTGATGACCCGCCACTTCAACGCCCTTGGGCAGCTTGATGTCGGATACGTGGATGGAGTGACCCAGATCCAGATTGGCCAGATCCACTTCGATCGCTGTGGGCAGATCGGCCGGCAAGCAGGCGATGTTCAGATCGTTCAACACGTGGCTGATAATACCGCCGCCGGTCTTCACGCCAGGAGCGATGTCGGAGTTAATGAAGTGCAACGGAATCTTCATGTGAATCTTCTTCTTCGCATCGACGCGCTGAAAATCGATGTGTTGCACTTGCTGACGGAACGGGTGCATCTGGAAGTCACGCAGGAGAACGTCCTGCTTTTTGCCGTCCAGATCCAGCGACAGAACGGAAGCGTGGAACGCTTCCTTGCGCAGTGCGAAATACAATGTGTTGTGATCAACTTCGATCATGGTTGCTTCGCCGGTGCCGTAAACGATGCCGGGAACGCGATTCGTTTTACGCAGACGGCGGCTCGCACCCGTTCCTTGCGCTTTACGTGTTGTTGCTGCAATTTCAATAGCCATTTTACTTCTCCACTTCTAGTGAAGCTCGCCGCGACCAGTGAGCTTCGGGTTGCGCGATGACCGAAATGATCATCGCAAATACTTAATCCATGAACAGCGAACTGACCGATTCCTCCGCATTGATGCGACGCATGGTTTCGGCCATCAGCTCCGCCACGCTCAGTTGGCGGATGCGCTTGCAGTTGCGCGCTTCTTCGCGCAACGGAATGGTGTCGGTAACCACCAGTTCATCGATGGCGGATTTTTCCAGGCGCTCGATCGCCGGGCCGGACAGCACCGGGTGCGTACAGTAAGCGATCACGCGCTCGGCGCCCTTTTCCTTCAAGGCATTGGCCGCTTCGCACAGCGTGTTGGCGGTATCCACCATGTCATCCATGATGATGCAGGTACGTCCCGCCACATCGCCGATGATGTTCATGACCTTGGCCACGTTCGGTTTGGGACGACGTTTGTCGATAATGGCCAGGTCCGATTCCAGGCGTTTGGCCAGCGCACGCGCACGTACCACACCGCCCACGTCCGGCGAAACCACGATCAAGTCCTTGTAATTCTGCTTCCACACATCCGACAACAGGATAGGCGCGGCGTAAATGTTGTCCACCGGGATATCGAAGAAGCCCTGAATCTGGTCGGAGTGCAAGTCCATGGTCAGCAGGCGGTCGACGCCGACGCCGACCAGCATGTCTGCCACCACTTTGGCGGTGATTGCCACACGCGCCGAGCGCGGGCGTCTATCCTGGCGGGCATAACCGAAATACGGCATGGCTGCGGTAATCCGGGCTGCTGAGGCACGTTTCAGCGCGTCCACCATTACCATGACTTCCATCAGGCTGTCGTTGGTCGGTACGCAGGTGGATTGCAGGATGAAAATATCCTTGCCGCGCACATGCTCCAGGATCTCGACCATCACTTCGCCATCGGAGAAACGACCAACCGTAGCACGACCGAGATGGATGTGCAGATACTTCGCGACATCCTGCGCGAGCTTTGGGTTGGCGTTACCGGTGAAAACCATCATGTCGCCGGACATGGTCACCTCGCAAAATAAAATGGGCGCGAACGCCCATCACAACTAGATTGAAAATCTGGCTGGGGAGGTAGGGATCGAACCTACGAATGTCGGAATCAAAATCCGATGCCTTACCACTTGGCGACTCCCCAATAACACTAACAAACCGTTTAAAAACAAATCATTAAACAGTTCATGCTGCAAAATCTTTCAGCGGGTGCTGTTGCAAGCCACGCGCGACAAATCCGCGCATATCCGGGGGCAACTGCTGCAATACCGCTAGTGCTTCCGCTTCCGTGGCGAACTCGGCAAACACGCATGCACCCGAGCCGGTCATCAATGCAGGCGCAAACTTCGCCAGCCACGCCAGATGTTCAGCCACTGCCGGGTACAACTTGCACGCCACAGCCTGCAGGTCGTTTTTCAGCCCTTTCAGGCTTCCGGCCCGAAAATCCAGCCCCTTCGGAAGGGCGCGCATTGTCATCGAAATCGTATTTCGTGTCAATTCTGGATGAGTGAATATCTGGGCCGTAGGCACATGCACCGGGGGGCACAGCACCACGTACCACGCCTCGGGCAAGGGATAGGACTGCAATTGCTCGCCCACCCCTTCGGCAAAGGCGTTCTCACCGAACACAAACACCGGCACATCGGCGCCCAGACTCAATCCCAGCTGCATCAGGCGCTCGCGTGACAAACCCAGCTCCCACAGCCGATTCAGCGCCAGCAAGGTGGTTGCCGCATCCGAACTGCCGCCCCCCAGGCCGCCACCCATGGGGATGCGCTTTCCCAGTTCAATGTCCACGCCCAGCTTGCAGCCGGTTTCCCGTTGCAGCAGGCGCGCGGCGCGCACGCACAGATCCTGTTCCGGCGGCACCCCTTCCAGCGCGTTGATTCGGCGTACGTCACCGTCCGTGCGCAAGGTGAAATGCAGGGTATCGTTCAAGTCGATGAAACGGAACAGGGTTTGCAGCAGATGATAACCGTCGGCGCGGCGCCCAACGACGTGCAGGAAGAGATTGAGTTTGGCGGGAGCCGGGCATGTCAGTACGTTCATTGCGCCTCCCATTCGTCAATGAGCAGCAAGACCTCCATGCCGTTGCGCTGCAACTTAAGGCGTAACGGCAGGGCATCTGGCGTGGCCGCGGCATAACGGGTGTAACCGATCTCCCAACCCTGTTGGCGCAGCGCGCTGATTTGCCCATTCGCATCGCGTTCGATACTGAACTCGTCCCCGGGCGCGGGCAAGGCGGTAACCCAATAACGCAAGCCTGCCAACGGCAGCTGCCAGCCCAGTACTTGCTGCATCAGGGATTCCATATCATGATCTGCGTAGTGTTTGCCGGAAGCTTCCAGCGTGGCTTCCTGCGCATCGCGGTGAATACGCGCCATCGTTTGCCCCAGTGGAGCGAGCAACAGAATTTCATCTTCTGCCGCGCTGTGCACCCAGCGCACTCCCGCGTTATCGTGCTTGTCGCCCTGTTTGATCGCAATACGCCCGTTAAAAGCGAACGGCGCAT
>CAYOJU010000035.1:16775-21160 GCA_964404355.1 uncultured Sideroxydans sp.
TCGTGCTTGTCGCCCTGTTTGATCGCAATACGCCCGTTAAAAGCGAACGGCGCATCGGCCTGCACCGGGCGCTGCACTGCCACAGGCGCCGTCGCACAGCCCGTCAGCAGTATCAGCAGCAACAAGGGAAAGCGCATATCAGGGAATGAAACGTTTCATCACCGCTTTGAGTGCATCGTTATCGGGATTGGATTTTGCACTGTCTTCCCAGACTTTGCGTGCGCCTTCCTTGTCGCCCTTTTTCCACAGCACTTCGCCCAGATGGGCTGCGATCTCGGGGTCGGGATTGGCCGTGAAGGCGCGGCGCAGGTATCCCTCGCTCTTGTCGAGATTACCCATCAGGTATTCCCCCCAGCCCATGCTGTCGATAATGGCGGCATCGTCCGGTGCGAGTTGATAGGCCTTCTCCACCAGTTTCATTGCTTCCGGGACACGCACATTGCGATCCAGCAGGCTGTAGCCCAGCGCGTTGTAGGCATGCGCATTGTCAGGCGTGATTTTCATCAGCTTGCGTATCAATTGCTCGAACAACTCGGTTTTGTTCAGCTTGTCGGCCGCCATCGCGGTCTGATAGAGCAGGTCTGGTTGATCGGGGAACTTCTCCAGTCCCTGTTGCAACACCTGAAAACTGGCTTCGTATTTCTTGTCCTCGCGCAGCAATTGCGCGTCGATCAGCGTCAACTGCACGCGTTGCTGGTCATTCTTCGCTTCTGCGCGATGCAAGGCTTCGCGCGCCTCGTCCAGCTTGCCCGCTTTGTCCAGCAAGCCAACCTCGCGCAACCGGGCGGTATAGAAGTATTCGCCATCCTTCACCTGACGATAATGTTCCAGCGCCGCTGCATCGTTTTGCCTCGCTTCGTTCAACTGCGCAAGGTAGTAATGCACCGCGCTCTCTTCCTTGCCTCCCTTTCTCAGCGCCAACTGCATTTCCTGCTCAGCGCGATCGTATTCACCCATTTGCATGGAAATCAATGCAATGGCAAAGGCCAGATCCGGGCTGTCGGGTTTGTCCCTCAACAGGCGCTGAAACTCTTCTCGCGCAGCGGCAAACTGTTTCTGGCTGAGCAAAGCGCGTGCATAGTACAGGCGCAGTTCTTTGTTATCGGGATGTGCATCCAGGTACTTCTTCAGCAGTTCCAGCCCTTTCGACGGTTCGCTGCTCAGGTACAACTCTGCCTCGAACACCACAGCCATGTCCCAATCCGGTTTCAGGATGACCGCGCGGTGAGCCTCCGTCAGCGCCAGCTCTCTCTTGCCTGCCGCTTGCGCGGCTTGCGCCACTGTCAAATGCCCTTCCGCCACTTCCGGATAAGGACGGGTCGCATCAATCATCCACTGTAACGTGCCCGCCTTGTCAGGCGAACGGGCGATCAATGGGTAGATGCTGGTAAACGTGCGCCCCGCATTAGCGGGATCGGCCTTCAAAACCGCATCCAGAGACGGTCGGGCTTCCTGCAGTTTGCCACCGCTCAACAACAGCGAGAGCAGCATCTGCTTGGCCAGCGGCGATGAAGGTTCCAGTTCCTGCCACAATTTGAAAGATTCCACCGCAGTATCGTATTGGCGCGCCTCATATGCCACTTGCGCTGCGCGTCTTGCCACACGCGGATCGCGCGTGGTCTTTGCCAGATCAAGATAAGCCTGTGCCGCCAATTCGGGCTTGTTGCGTTGCATCGCAATGTCGCCGAGCAAAAACTCGTACAACAGATGGTCGGTCAGTTCAACATTGGGCAAATCAAGTTTGGGCGTCTCGACGATCTGTTCCAGATTGGCCTGAACAGAGGGTGTTGAGATACCGGATTCAGTCTCTTGCGGCGTGCTCGCGCAGGCCGACAGCAAGGCGACGAGAAAAAATAAGAAATAACGTGTATGGAAGTTCATCATATTGATTTATTTCGGTGCAGGGCGACATATTAGCCGAACTCTACCTCACTCGTGCAACGGCCTACAGTGTGGGCGGCCTGTCAATCATGGGCCGCATTCCGTGGCAGCAAGCTTGATATTGCTGGCTGAATACAGCCCTTTCTGGTAATCGATACTGTTTGAGACAAAGCAAGAACTAATCCGTTCGATTGATTCAGGGCCCCTTCGCTTTGGCCTTGTCCGTTTCTTCCAGCTTCCACCAACGCCCCCCCAGAGCCTGGAATAACGTGACTGCGTCACCCAACCGGTTGGCTTGCGCCTGCGCCAGACTGATGTTTACGAGCTGCTCATTCTGTTGCGCCACCCGCATGGTCGGGAAATCCACCGAACCGGCCTCGTAACGCTTGCGTGTCAATTCTCCTGTTTCACCCGCCGAGTGGGCCGCCTGTACAGCCGCCTCCAGCGCGCGAACATCCGCCTGAATGATGCCCAGAGTGTCGGCCACGTCCTGCAGCGCAGCCATCACCACATTGCGGTATTGCACCGCGGCCTTGCCCAACACTTGCTGCGCGGCACGCGATTTTGAGCGCAACGCGTTTGCTCCAAACATGAACTGTGCAACATTGCCATTCAGGTCGAAAAATCGGCCTCCATCCCTGAGCATCCATGCTGGCGAGGCCGTCTGGCCTCCTGTCGCAGCGGTGATCGTGAACCGTGGAAGCGTGTTGACGATTTCCACTCCGTACTGCGCTGCGGCAGAACGCAGATAGGCCTCGGCAGCACGAACATCAGGGCGCTGCTCCACCAGCCTGGACGACAGGCTCGGCGGCAACTCCTTCGACAGACGCACATCTTCCAGCCTGAAAGCGTCTTCGGTATCCGAATCCGGGTCCGGCAAATTGCCCGACAGCATGTGCAACAGATCGCGCGTCTGTTCCAATTGTTGTTGCAACGGAACCAGCGCCTGCTGTGCATGTGCGGCATCCAGCTCGCGCTGGGTAACCTCCTGCTCGGAGACATAACCGAGCTTGAACTGGTTGTGCACTATTTCCAGAGCCTGCCGGTTCAAACCGATGATATTCAAATGCGCCTCAATCTGCGCGCGTAGAGAAGATTCCTGTATGGCAGCGGCGACCACATTGGAAGAGAGCGTGAAAAAAGCTGCTTCCTGCTGTATCTCGGCCTGATTCTTCGTTGATTCTGCCGATCCGCGATTGATGTTCAGCACTTCCGGTACATAGCCCACCGTCAACTGGGCGATATGCAGGTTATAGTAGGATTGCCCGCCGCCTTGTTGTCCAGGCGAACTTTGCAAAGGCAGATTGCCGCCCCTGGAATACAAGAGCCCCTGCCGGATCACGGAATTTTCCTGCGCCCGCCGCAGCGTCGCCTGCACTGCCTGGGTGTTCGGATTGGCCATGAAAGCGCGGTTGACATGCTCGCTGATCTGTGGCGACCTGAACAGTACCCACCATTCAGCGGTGATGTCATGGGCAGAAACCAGTTTTTGCGGTTCCGCTGACGGCGTTTGCGGCACCTGTGTCGCCGCAGTTTCCTGCGCCGCAACAGGAGCGTCAGAACTCTTGACGTCCGAGCTCGTCGCACAACCGCATAGAACGGCCAACGAACATAACAACACCGGAATTTTCATTGATTCAATCAAATGGAGCATCCTGAATTATTGACCGTAATGGTCACCCATATCGCAACGTGCTTGATTCTACCCGAGAACATGGACATGTTTGGAGATTCACAGGTTCGCCAACCGGCAAAATATCCGCACTCGAAATACGGACATAATTGGCGAAATCTGCTTAAAGTTCAACTATTCACCCCTCTACCTTCTCCTTCCGCAAACATGGCACCACGCTTTCCGGTTTCAGCAACCTGTTTGGCCTGAGCAGGGCGTTTTGGTATCGCGCAGGGTATTGGGTTATATTCTGTCCATCGCCAACGATCCAACCCCCTCCCACAGCAATGACCGCTCCCCTCACCCTTTCCGCCCGCGATCTGGTATGCCGCCGCGACAACCGTCTGGTCGTGGATGGCGTATCGCTGGAATTGCGGCGTGGCGAGGTATTGGGCGTGCTGGGACACAACGGCGCGGGCAAAAGCACTACCTTGCAGATGCTCACCGGAGCGTTGCCGCCGAATAGCGGACAAATCGAAGTATGCGACTTCGACTTGCTGCAACAACCTCGACTGGCCAAAGCCTGCATCGGGTTCCTGCCGGAACACCCGCCGCTCTACCGCGACATGCGCGTCGACGGATTTCTGCGCTTTGCCGCACGCCTGCACCACATTCCGTCCGCCAAACTTGCCGAGGCACTGGCCTTGGCCAAACAGCGCTGCGGCTTGCAGGACTGTGGCAAGAAAGTCATCGGCTCGCTTTCCAAAGGCTACCAGCAGCGCGTTGGCATTGCGCAAGCCATCATCCATAACCCGGCAGTCATCGTGCTGGACGAACCCACCGTCGGCCTGGACCCGGCACAGATACGCGACATTCGCACCCTCATCCGCGA
>CAYOJU010000035.1:21260-23956 GCA_964404355.1 uncultured Sideroxydans sp.
TTCCTGTTCGCCTGGTTCTACTTCGGACGCATCGACGACTATCTGCAAGTGCAGGCGCAGCTGGCGCAACTCGATAACGCACCGGGCGCAACGATTTCCATTGCGGCACCATTGTGCGGCGTAATGGCGTTGATGCTGATGATATTGATTCCCCTGTTCACCATGCGCCTCATCGCCGAGGAACGCCGCAACCAGACCTGGGTGCTGTTGCTCACCGCCCCCATCTCGGTAACACATATCGTGCTGGGGAAATTCCTCGGCCTGCTGTTGTTGCTGGTACTCATCGTGGGCGGATGCGCCGCCATGCTGTCCACGCTGCTGCTCGGCACGCACGCCGACATCGGCCTCATGGCCTCCAATATTCTGGGCCTGCTGTTGCTCGCCGCCAGTTATGCAGCGCTGGGTTTGTATTTTTCGGCATGGAACAAGCAGCCCATCATCGCTGCAATCAGTGCGCTGGGGCTGTCGTTCGGATTGTGGCTGATAGAAATGACAGCCAGCGATAACCGCAGCTTCCTGCGCTCGATCGCACCCAGCGCGCACTTCCAGAACCTGAACACCGGGCTGGTCAACAGCGCCGACCTGATTTATTTCGTGCTGGTCATCACCACCTTGCTGTGGCTGACCATACGCCATTTGAACAACGAGAGGCGGCACGCATCATGAAACGCTTCCTGCCCCTGCTCATCCGTATCGTTTCGCTGCTGCTGGTACTGGCGGCTGCGGGCGCGCTATTCCAGTTGGCCGCACGTTATCCGGCACAGCGTGACGTCACGCAGAACGCGCTGAACAGCCTGGAGCCGGGCAGCGTGGATGCGCTGGCCATGCTGAAAGGCCCGGTAAAAATCACGGTATACGCAACCGAGAAAGATGCGCAACTCGGCGACATACGCAAACTAATCCGTGAATTCGTCGCGCTCTACCAGCGCTACAAACCCGATATTTCGCTGAACTTTATCGATCCGGTGAAGGACGCGGAGGCCATGCGCAAGGCTTCCATCAAGAACAACGGCGAGATGGTGGTGGAGTTCGGAGGGCGCAGTGAACACATCACCATCCTGAACGAACAGACGCTTTCCAGTGCGCTGCTGCGCCTGGCGCACAACAAGGATCAACTGCTCATGTATCTGAGCGGGCACGGCGAACGCAAGCTGGACGGCCCGGCCAACCATGACCTCGGCGAATTCAGCGCACGCCTGCAACAACTCGGATATCGCACCGCCAGCCTCAATCTTACCGTCGCGCAGGAGGTGCCCGCCAATACCAGCATGCTTGTGATCACCCACCCGCAAACCAAACTGATGCAGGGCGAAGTCAACAAGCTGCTGCGCTATATCGACAACGGCGGCAACCTGCTGTGGCTGGTGGATGCCGAACCGCTGCGCGGACTGGAACCACTGGCTGAAAAACTGGGCATCACATTTTTGCCGGGCATCGTGCTCGATCCTTCCTCACAGGAAATGAACGCGCCGACAAACTGGACGATTGGTACGGGCTACCCGCAACACGCCGTCACCCGGAACTTCGACCTCATCACGGTTTATCCGGATGCACGCGCGCTGAGCATCGAACAGAACCATGAATGGGAATCGCATATGCTGGTGGAAGGCGCAGCGCGCGGCTGGGTTAGCGAAAACAGGGACAGCAAGCGCTTCGACAAGAACCGCGACATCCCCGGACCAGCCGACCTTGCCGTCTCACTGCAACGCAATGTAAAAGACCGCGAACAACGCATCATCGTGGTGGGCAGCGGCGCTTTCCTGGCCAACGTCTATTCCGGCAACGGCGGCAACCTCGATCTCGGCGTCAACATGGTGAACTGGCTGGCAAATGAGGAACGCCTCATCGCCATACAACCGCGTGCGGCAAAAGACGGCAAGATATCCCTGAGCAAAAACCAGCTCACCGTCCTCAGCGTGAGCTTCCTGGTGGTACTGCCGCTGCTGCTCGTCGCCATGGGTGCGCTGCAGTGGTGGCGCAGAAAACACTAAGGCAATGCCAGAACTACCCGAAGTAGAAACCACGCTGCGCGGCATCGCGCCGCATCTCAATAATCGGCAGATCGCTGACGTCGTCATCCGCAATGCCAGCCTGCGCTGGCCCATCCCCGGTAATCTGCCTAAATTATTGCAAGGACAAACCGTGCGCGACCTGCAGCGGCGCGCCAAATATCTGCTCCTCGCATTCGATCACGGCACACTCATCCTGCACCTGGGCATGAGCGGCAGCTTGCGCATCCAGCCTGTTGGCACGCCCGCAGAAAAACACGACCACTTCGATTTGGTTCTGGACAGCGGACAATTGCTGCGCCTGCGCGACCCGCGCCGTTTCGGAGCCGTGCTATGGCACGAAGGCGATGTCGCGCAACACCCCTTGCTGGCAGCGCTCGGTCCCGAGCCGTTGCAAGCCGAATTTGATGCCGAATATCTTTACGCCGCCACGCGCAAACGCAAGGCAGCGATCAAGCTGGTCATCATGGATAATCATGTAGTGGTCGGCGTGGGCAACATCTACGCCAACGAGGCGCTGTTCCGCGCCGGAATACGGCCGCAACTCGCCGCAGGCAGACTTAGCAGGGAACGTTGTGCGGAATTGACCAGAACCATCAAGGAGGTGTTGCGCGCGGCAATCAAGAAAGGCGGCAGCAGCCTGCGCGACTATGTCGACAGCGACGGCAAGCAAGGCTACTTCCAGCA
>CAYOJU010000036.1:0-16516 GCA_964404355.1 uncultured Sideroxydans sp.
GCAAGTGCTTCTCGATCAGAATCTCTTCAAGCTTGCGGCCATCGCGTTTTTGTTCGGCAATTGCGTCTTCAAGTTGCTCTGACGTAATGCGCTCGGCTACATGCAGCAATTCATCCAGGCATTCTCGTTCTCTTGCCGTCAGGGTCAAAGACTGATCAAGTTGTTCAAGGTATTTCTCAATATTGAAATCCGCAATCAGACTCTTGGGGACAATCACGCCCAAGGTTGACAAAAGAAGGACTGCCTTATTTCCGTCGGTATTCATCACATAGGTAACCCTGCAAGTACGACGCGAAGAAAAATTGGCCCAATGTTGAATGGGTAAAGCATTTTCGATCTCACAATACGCATGGTCTGTGCGCCACCACATATAAGAAGGACAGCCTTGAAAGTAAGATCGCTAACGCTCTCACCTTGAAATGAACTGGTTCATCACTCGGCAAAAGTTCTCTCTATGTACCCCAGCGCACGGAATAGCCCCTGGAGTGCGGTGAAAATTTTCAAGAATTGAAGTGGCAGGGGCACGTTTATTGTTCCCGCAAGGGATGCGGCGAGGATCGCGGAGTTCCAGTGGATAACAACGCCGCAAATGGCAATTGCACATACAGGCCAATTTTCAACGGGGCAAATCTCAGCATGGACAAAAAGACAGCAACGCAACGCTTGCTAATGCAACAGATGCTCTCAGTCAGCATTATGTCATTGGCTACCACCACATTTCTGGCTGCAATTCTTGCTTATATGCAACGCGAAGTGGTTGCTTCGACAACCGTTCTGGCCTGGCTTTCCCTCATGGGATTGGTCATTTTGTTTCGGGCTGCTCTTGTTGTTGCGTATTTGCGTTCCCCGGTTGCTGACTATTTCACTACTCATTCCCGGTTGTTGAAGTATCGTTTTGGCGTTCTATTGGGCGGAGCAACATGGGGATTGGCAGGTATTGTGCTGTACCCATCCGGTGATCCGCAGCAGCAAATGTTCATCATCTTCATGCTGACCGGCGTGACGGCTGGCGGCGCAACTTCATATTCGGCAGACCTCCCCAGCGCCATCGGATTTTCCATATTGGTTATATTGCCAATCATACTCAGTCAGTTTTTTTCGGGCGACAGCGTGCATATGGCAATGGGCCTGACGGGCACGTTGTATCTTGGCTTCATGGTCATGAGCATCAGGCATACCAACCGCCACATGATAGATAACATCATTTTGCGCCTCGAAGCGGCTATCCATGTGGAATCGATCAGATCCAATGAAGAGCGCTACCGTTTGTTGCTGACGCATGCACCGGTTGGCATTTTTCATTACGACACCCATCTCGTCATGACCTATTGCAACGAACGCATCGCCGATGTTCTGCACAACTCGGTTGACCACCTCATTGGTTTGGACATAAAGACATTCAAGGACCAGTCCATTCTCCCGGCCTTGTACAAAGGCCTGGAAGGCGAAATCGGATTTTACGAAGGCGAATATGTCGCCACCCATAGCGATGCCGACAAATGGATTTATATGACCTGCGCACCTTCGCGCGACGGGCAAGGAATAATCTCGGGCGGAGTCGCCATCATTCAGGACATCAGCGAACGCAGACAGGCCGATGCCAACCTTCGTATTGCCGCCACCGCCTTTGAAGCTCAGGAAGGCATCCTGATCACCGATGCAAACGGCATGATCCTGCGGGTGAATAACGCCTTCACCAGCATCACCGGCTATAGCGCTGAAGAAGTGATCGGCCGCAACCCAAAGCTGCTCAGTTCGGGAAGGCATAACGCCGCCTTCTACAATGTGATGTGGGAAAGCATTCGCCATACCGGAAAGTGGGAAGGGGAAATCCTGAACCGGCGCAAAAGTGGGGAAATCTATCCCGAATTTATCGGCATCACCGCAGTAAAAGACATCAGCGGTTCTGTCACCAATTACGTTTCTACGTTCACCGACATTACCCTGAGCAACAATGCGGCGGAAGAAATCAGAAATTTCGCGTTCTATGACCCGCTCACCTGCCTGCCCAACCGGCGGCTTCTGATGGATCGACTTCATCAGGCACTGGCTTTCAGCGCGCGCAGCGGTCTGCGGGGCGCACTGCTGTTCATTGACCTGGACAATTTCAAGAAAATCAACGACACCCTCGGCCATATCATCGGGGACTCGTTGCTGCAACAAATCGCGCGACGTCTGGCATCCTGCATGCGCAAAGGCGATACCGTGGCCCGTCTGGGCGGTGACGAGTTCGTGGTCGTGCTGGGTGAACTGAGCGAGCAGGCAATTGAAGCCGCAAAACAGACGAAAGACATCAGCGAAAAAATTCTCGCCATGCTCAACCAGCCTTACCAGCTAGGTAAGCATGAATACCACAGCTCCTCCAGTATCGGGGCTGTCATATTCAACGACAATACCCAGTCCGAGGAAGAACTGCTGAAGCGCGCCGACATCGCCATGTATCAAGCCAAACAGGCAGGCCGCAACACCCTGATGTTCTTTGACCCGAAAATGCAGGATATCATCAACACCCGCGCAGCCCTCGAAATTGAATTGCGCAAGGCACTTGAGAATCATCAATTGCAGTTGTATTACCAAATTCAGGTGAACAGTTCACTCCGTCCTTTTGGTGCAGAAGCATTGATTCGCTGGCTGCATCCCGAACGGGGTTTGGTGTCTCCCGCACAATTCATTCCGCTGGCGGAGGAAACCGGGCTGATACTGCGCATCGGACATTGGGTACTGGAAACAGCCTGCATCCAGCTCAAGGCGTGGGAGCAAGATGAGTACTCCCGCAATCTGGCGCTGGCAGTAAACGTCAGCCCCAAACAATTCCGCCAGGCAGATTTCGTGGAACAAGTGCAATCGCTCGTGCAACACCATGCCATCAATCCCAAGCTGCTCAAGCTGGAACTCACCGAAGGCATGTTGCTGGATAACATCGAGGATACCATTGCAACCATGAACGCATTGAGAGATATCGATGTCCGGTTTTCACTGGACGACTTCGGCACCGGCTATTCATCCCTGCAATACCTCAAACAGCTGCCGCTCGATCAGATCAAGATCGACCAGTCGTTCGTACACGATATCGCGACCAATGGCAGCGATGCGGCAATTGTGCTCACCATCGTTGCCATGGCACACAGCCTGAACATGGACGTCATTGCCGAAGGGGTGGAGACGGAAGAGCAGCGCCAACTGCTCATCAACATGGGATGCTCGGATTTTCAGGGGTATCTGTTTGGCAAGCCGGTGCCGATTGGGCAGTTCGAGGCGCTACTAAAGCAGAGTAATATTATTGAGGCCGTGAAAGTATACATGACGACATAAATATACTGATGAAACTACTAGCCATCTGACTTAGGCAGCAAGCTGCCAAGTCATTGGTTATAGCCGTTCCACCAAGCGCGGTGAAACGTGCGCTAATTGGCTGGTTATGCGCGAACCGGCATTGAAGTCCCGTGATGCCCGGCCTCCGGTGCCTGCGCTCCGAGCTCCTCCATGCGGGCTCGCTCGCTACGATTCCTGACGCCATGAATATCATGCCGCAGGCTTGTCTTCCGCGTCTTTCCTCACGCCGGACATTTTTACCGCAATGGCAGATGCCGCTTCCGCCGGCATGCCTTCGGTCAGGCGCGAGTATTCGCGTTCGTTGTGCTCGTCTGCTTTTCTCCTCTCGGTGTCTGCGGTCTGTTCGGTCTCGCCGGGCAACTCGACGCGCAACTTGTCGATGAGCATCAGAATAGTGGCTGCAGCAGGCAGCGCGAGCAGGGCACCGACGATTCCGAACAGCGTGGCGCCGACAATCAGGGAAAAGAGAACAACGGACGACGGCAGCCTCATCGCATGGCCGTAGACTACGGGCACCAGCACGCGACTCTCGAATTCTTCGTAGACGAGCATCAGCACCAAAACCACCGTGACGATAAACGTCCCGTAGGGGAGTGCGGCTGCAACTGCCGGCCCCATGGTCAGAAAGATGCCTACATACGGCAGCACGTCGGCCAGGCCGCCGAACACCGCGATGACCAGGGCGTTTGGAATGCCGCATGCGCTGAGCAGAATGAACACAAAGGCGGCCATCAGGGCGCAGGTGGTTAGCTGACCCCGGATGTAGCCGCCGACAATCGTGTTCATGTGCACCAGAATGCGGGACAACCGTATATGGTGCGTACGCGGCACGACCGCGAACAGGGCCCCGCGCAGCCGATCGCGGTCCAGCATCATGTACAGTGCAAGAAAGATCGCACCGAATCCGTACGCGACGCTCTCCACCACCAGCGTGAAAAAGTTCAGCACGGACACGGAAGATGACGTGATAAGCGCATCATATTGGACATGGCGCATCGTTTCCGCGAGGTGAACCGTAAGTGGAAATTGGATGAACCACTGTGCGAGCCGTTCGCGCAGCGCCGGCTCCATGCCGATCAGGTTCCTCACCTGATTCACAAGTTCCGGAATGGTGAGCATGAATAGCAGTGCAGCCGCCACGAACAGTGCGGTGAAAACGATGCCGATACCGACAACTCTGCGCACGCGACGCCGTTCCAGCCAGGCCACTGCCGGGGTGAGAGTGCCGACAATCATCAGCGCCATCACCAGCACCAGGGCGACCGGCAACAGGCGCATCGAAAGCCACAAGCCGACGGCAACCAGCACCAGGACAAAAATTGTCCACGGAGCGATTTCAATGCGGATGAGGCGTGTTCGCCGCGATTGTATTTCCTGCTCGGTCCCGATGCGCCTGTCCGGTGCAACTGCAGGTGCTTTGATGTCCGTTGCTCTCATGCGGCCTTCTGCGTTTGGATTTAGTGAGGAATTACCGGGTAGATTGCCCGATTGGAGACGAAGTCATCTGTGCGCAACAGCACACACGGACCGCAGATATTAAACTGCCGAAAGTTGATTCAACCCGTGCTGGAAAATGCAAATCGCCCCTGAGGACGATGTTTGATCATGTTTTGCAGACTGGATTGGTATAAGCCATTGGTCTTTGCCGAGTGGGTGGAGACGGAAGAGCAGCGCCAACTTCTCATCAACATGGGATGCAAGGATTATCAGGGGTATCAGTTTGGCAAGCAGGCGCCGATTGGGCAGTTCGAGGCGCTACTGACGCAGAGCAATATTAATGATGCCGTGAATTTAACCGCCAACCTGGCTCAATCGGGCCCTTTCTTCCCATCTCTTTCAACTACATGTGATGTGAACCGGTTCATCACTTTTCCAAAGTGCGCTCTTTGTGCACAAGCGAACAGAGCAGGCATTGAGATGAGGTGAGAATTTGCACTGAATTGCAGTTGCGGGGTAGGCATGTTTATTGTTCCCGCAAGGGGGCCGACGGGGTGTCATCGGCTGCGACGTTTCCCATTTGTACTGCCCACGCGTAGAGCATAGTCGCTTGCTGAGTGGGGGCATCGCGAGGATGTCGGTGTCCCAGTGGATAACAACACTGCAAAGTGCAATTGCACAAACTGGCCAATTATCAAAGGGGCAAATCGCAGCATGGACAAACAGACTTCCATAGAACGCTTGCAGATGGAGCAGTTGATCTCCGCAACAGCCACGTCGAAGATTGTCGGTACACTGCTCGCAGCAGCTATTGCCTATAAGCAGCAGGAAGTAATCGCCACAATGGAAGTTATTACCTGGTTTTCCCTGATTGTGTTCACGGCACTGGTTCAAGCTGCACTTGTTATCGCATTTCAACGTACCCCTGCAGAAGACTATTCCACCACACATGCACAGCTGGTTAAATTCCGTCTTGGCATTCTGTTTTCCGGCTTGGTGTGGGGTTCCGCCGGGCTGGTACTGTTTCCCGCCAATAATACGCCACACCAGATGTTTTTGATTCTGGTTCTGGCCGGTATAACTTCCGGCGGCCTGATTTCATATGCGGTCGACCTGGTCAGCGCACTCGGCTTTTCTATCCTGGCTCTTTTACCGCTCGTGACCAGTCTGTTTGCATCGGGAGATGGTTTATCTGCGGCCATGGGTGCAGCGGCAACCTTGTATCTCTGCTTCATCTTCATAAGCGCTAGAAACATGAACCGGCACTTGATTGAAAACATCATTATGCGTATTGAGGCGACCGCCCGTGAGGAGGTGGTAAGAGCAAGCGAAGAACGCTACCGTTTATTGCTGACCCATACGCCGGTGGGTATTTTTCATTACGACACTCAACTTGTCGTTACCTACTGCAATGATCGTTTCGCCGACATTATGCACAATTCATGTAACCGTCTCATCGGTGTGGACATGAATACGCTTAAAGACCAGACCATCCTGCCTTTTATAAGAAAAGCCCTGACAGGAGAAATTGGCTTTTACGAAGGCCCTTACTTCGCCACCTTTAGCAATGCAAAAATATGGACAGAAATAACCTGTGCGCCGTTCCGCGACGGAACAGGAGGGATAGTTGGCGGTATTGCAATCGTGCATCACATCAGCACTCGCAAGCAGGCCGATGTCGAACTGCGCATCGCTGCCACCGCCTTTCAATCCCAGGAAGGCATGCAAATCACAGATGCCAATTGCGAACTTTTGCGCGTGAACAATGCATTCACCAATATCACCGGTTACACCGCAGCAGACATCATCGGCAAGAACCCGCGCTTGCTGAGTTCCGGGAAACACAGCGCGGCATTTTTTGCCGCCATGTGGGAGAGCATCAACAACACCGGCACTTGGGAAGGCGAAATCCAGAACCGGCGCAAGAATGGAGAAATCTTCCCGGCGTATCTCAATATCACTGCGGTGAAAGACAGCACCGGCGCTGTCACCAATTACGTTTCCACACTCACCGATATCACCCTGAGAAGCGAGGCGGCAGAAAAGATCAAACACCTGGCGTTCTATGACTCGCTCACCGGCCTGCCCAACCGGCGACTGCTGAATGACCGGCTGCATCAGGCGTCTTCTTCCAGTGCACGTAGCGGCCGGGAAGGGGCACTGCTGTTCATCGATCTGGATAATTTCAAGGACATCAACGATACGCTCGGTCATGACATCGGCGACTTGCTGCTGCAACAGGCCGCGCAGCGTCTGGTGTGCTGTATGCGCGAGGGCGACACCGTGGCACGCATGGGGGGTGACGAGTTTGTGGTGATGCTGGAAGAACTGAGCACACAGGCGATCGAATCCGCAACAGAGACCAAAACTGTCGGTGAGAAAATACTCGCTACGCTAAACCAGCCTTACCGGCTTGCCTCGCACGAATGCCACTGCACCGCCAGTATCGGCGCAACCATTTTCAGTGATCACAACCAGTCCGGTGAAGAACTGCTGAAACGCGCCGACATTGCCCTGTATCAGGCCAAGAAAGCGGGCCGTAATACCCTGCGATTCTTTAACCCGAAAATGCAGGAGATCATTAACGCCCGCACTGAACTCGAAAGTGAGTTGCGCAAAGCGCTTGAGAAACGGCAATTCCACTTGTATTACCAGATACAAGTGGACAATACGCACCATGCGTTGGGCGCGGAAGCATTGATCCGCTGGCTGCATCCGCAACACGGTTTGGTGTCTCCGCTTCAATTCATTCCGCTGGCGGAAGATACCGGACTGATCCTGCCTATCGGACAATGGGTACTGGAGACGGCTTGCGCCCAGATCAAACTTTGGGAACAGGATGCACTGACTCGCGATCTCGTTCTGGCCGTGAACGTCAGCGCCAAACAGTTCCGCCAGGGTAATTTCGTGGCGCAAGTAAAAGTCGCCGTTCAGCGTCATGCCATCAACCCGAATATGCTGAAGCTGGAACTCACCGAAAGTATGCTACTGGATAACATCGAAGAAACCATTGCCACCATGAACGAACTGAAAAGCATCGGCATTCAGTTCTCACTGGATGACTTCGGCACCGGCTATTCATCTTTGCAATACCTCAAGCGGTTGCCGCTTGATCAGCTCAAGGTTGACCAATCCTTCGTTCGCGACATTGCCATCGATAGCAGCGACAATGCAATTGTGCGTACCATCATTGCCATGGCGCACAGTCTGGACATTGGCGTCATTGCCGAAGGTGTGGAGAAGGAAGAACAACGCCAACTTCTGCTGGATAGTGGCTGTACTCATTACCAGGGGTATCTGTTTGGCAAGCCGGTTCCGATTGAGCAATTTGAGGAACTGCTCAAGCAGGGGCGATCACCCGGATGAATAACTGGATGGGCGTTTCACGCTATGTTCGCTGTCGCACTGAGTAACCGGGTTTGAAAGTTTATGGTGATCAGAGTCGAGATATCGCTTAGCGATCAGATCGAGTCACGATAACTACAATTCAGACAACACCGAGACCTTCCATGTCGATACGACAAACTCAAAAACTCCGGTTACGCAAGCTCATCACCATCACGCTGGTTGCGCTGGGTTTGCAAGCTACTGCTGTACACGCAGAGGATACCGACACACCAATGTTTTCGTTCGGCGGCTTCGGTACGCTGGGTGTAGTGCATTCCAGCGAGGACAAGGCGAACTACAAATCCAGCGTTATGGTACCTACAGGCGCCGGTTACAGCCACGCCTGGAGCGCCGAAGTGGACAGTCGTATTGGCGCACAGGTCACCGCCAATTTCTCCCCGTATATCTCTGCCGTGGTGCAAGTGATTGCGGAACAGCGTTACGATAACTCATATACGCCCAGCGTCGAATGGGCGAATCTGAAATATCAGTTCACGCCTGATTTCAGCATCCGCGTCGGACGCATCGTGCTGCCGGACTTTCTCGTTTCCGACTATCGAAAGCTGGGCTATTCCAACGTCTGGGTACGCCCGCCGATCGAGGTTTACGGCTTATTGCCTATCAGTAGTAACGACGGCGTGGATGCCAGCTACCGTGTGCATGCCGGTGAGCTCACCAACACCGTGCAGGCCATGTACGGCAAGTCCGAGGTCAAGTTGACAAACGAAGGCGGTGTCGCCCAGGCAAAGGACGCATGGGCTATTTCCGACACGGTCGAATATGGCCACACGACCTTGCATGTCAATTACCACCAAACCAGCTTGACCGTGGCGGCCTACAAACCGCTGTTCGACGGGTTCAGACAGTTTGGGCCGGAAGGCATCGCGATTGCGGATAAATACGATGTCGCCAACAAGCGCTATCGCTTCATCACGCTTGGCGCAAGCTACGATCCGGGCAACTGGTTCGTGATGGGCGAATGGGGTTCTACCAGCATCGAAGCGGTAATTGGCAAGAGGAGCGCCTGGTATGCCAGCGGCGGTTATCGGTTGGGGAAGTTCACGCCTTATCTAACTTACGCGCAAGTGAAGGCGGACAGCAATACCTCTGATCCCGGCTTGAACGTGGCACCCGCTGCCAGCCTTAACGCCGGCCTCAACGCACTACTGGGATCGATTCCAGTTCAAAAAACCATTTCCGTCGGCACGCGCTGGGATTTCATGAAGAATACCGACCTCAAACTGCAATTCGATCATATCCGGCTTGGTGCCGGCATGCCCGGCACGTTGACCGAGCTTCAGCCGGGTTTTCAGTTGGGCGGCACCGTCAACGTGTTCAGCACCACGTTGGATTTCGTATTCTGATGAAACAAATCATGTTCCCCTTCCATCGCATCGGACTGGCCAACATCGGATTTGTGCTGATCCTGTGTACAGGTCAGACAATGGCCGAGGTCGTTGCCGTCGTCTCAGCAGAAAGTCCGGTAACTGCCCTCAGCAGGAATCAAGTCGTGGATATCTTCTTGGGAAGAATGAGTCGTTTCCCCGGCGGAGAACAGGCCGTGCCGATCGATCAGGAAGAAGACTCGGCTGCACGCGACGAGTTTTATGCCAGATTCGCCGAGCTGTCTCCCGCGCAGGTCAAAGCTCACTGGTCGAAGATTATTTTCACCGGAAGAGGATTGCCGCCCAAAACCGTATCCAACAGCATCGAAGTGAAGAAGGCTGTAGTGAAGAACCCGAATGCCATAGGCTACATCGAACGGAGCCTGGTTGATCACAGCGTGAAAGTGCTGCTCACGCAATAGTCCGGCTCCATTATTGGGGTTTCCATAATTCATGACAGGTATCTTCCCTCATCCCCACCCTTCTCCCAGAGGGAGAAGGGCTTTGCATCCCTCTACCTCTGGGAGAGGGACTGAGGGTGAGGGAGATTGCGTGATGCGAGACTTTTGCCATGTATCTTGGAAACCTCAATGATTCGACAGTTAATCCATTCGCTCTTCAGGCATCCGGGTTTGCAACCATCTGCATCCGCAGCAACTCGGCAATCTGCTCCGCCGGCACGGGCTTGTTGAGATAAAACCCCTGGAATTCGTCGCAGGCATTCTGGCGCAAATATTCGGCTTGTTCCTTCGTTTCCACGCCTTTGGCCACGACAGTCATGCTCAGGGTTCTGCCCATCGCAAGAATAGCCTCGGTCATATCCTTGTCTGCAACAACGCTGGCAACGTTACGGATTAACGAACGGTCGATCTTGATGGTATCCAGTGGAAATTGCTTAAGCGTGGCGAGCGAGGAATAGCCGATGCCAAAATCGTCAATGGCTATCTTGATTCCCATATTCTTGAGCCCGCTTAATACCCGCATGGTTTTTTTAATATCGCGCATCAACAGACTTTCGGTGATTTCCAGCTCGAGCAGTCGCGCATCCATGCCGGTGACCGCGAGTATTTTCGACAAATCCTGCAGCAATTTTTCATCGAAGAGCTGGCGTGCCGTCAAATTGACGGCCATTTTCAAATGCGGCAGGCCCTGCTGCTGCCAAGCCACATTTTGCCGGCAGGCCGTTTTCAGTACCCACTTGCCGATCGGCACCATCAGTCCGGTCTCCTCCGCGACGGCAATGAACCGCTTCGGCGCCACCAGGCCAAGATCCGGATGCTGCCAGCGCAGCACGGCTTCCATGCTCGTGATCCGGCCACTGCTTATATCCGTCATGGCCTGATAGTGAAGCTGAAACTCGTTTCGCTCAAGAGCGTGGCGCAGGGCCGACTCAAGGGTGAGCCGCTCGAGCGAACTGCTATTCAATTTCGAGGAATAGAACTGAAAATTATTTTTGCCTTCTTCTTTCGCCTGATACATCGCTATATCGGCATTTTTGGTCAGGGTTTGTTCGTCCAGTCCGTCTTGCGGGTAGATGCTGATACCGATACTCGCGGTCACATGGAATTCATTACCCCTCAGGATGAATGGCTTGCCAACGGTGGACAGTATTTTCCGGGCCACCGTCGCGACGTATTTTTCCTCATCCTGTTCCGGCAGCAGTACCACGAACTCATCGCCCCCCATCCGGGCAACGGTATCGCTGTTGCGCAGACTGGCCTTGAGTCTTTTGGCAACTTCCTGCAGCAGTTGGTCGCCGGCTTCATGACCGAGGGTATCGTTGATGTGTTTGAAATGGTCGAGATCGATAAACAGCACCACCAGTTGACTGTTATTGCGATGCGCCTTCTTGATACTCTGCCCCAGAAGATTGCTGAACAGGCTGCGATTCGGCAATTTCGTCAGGCCGTCGTGATAGGCCAGGTATTCGACACGTGCGGCGTGAGCGACCTGTTCCTCGACAGCGCGCAAGCGGCTTAACGCAAGCTGCCGACTCATGCGGGCCAGCAGGGAAAGAATCAGGATCAGCAGGACGCTGCCGGCAGTCGCTCGCCACAGATAGATATGCCTGTTATTCCGGGCTGCCGAAAGCTGTTCGTCTTCGGATAATCCGACGATCACAGCCAGCGGGTAATCATAGAGCTGCCGTGCGCTGGTATAGCGCCTGACATTGTCCCATGCGTTGGTGACGGGCAAGGTTTCTTTTTCCTCCGCATCCACGACAGGCACCACGATGGCGTAATCAACCCGATCACCGGCGGATACAGTATCCCCGCTGCGCCGCACGCGAAACATCCCATCGCTACCGAGGAGGCCCAGCATGCCATGCTCTCCCAGTTTGGCGGACTCATAGCCACTGACAAAATAGGCTGCATCGACAGCGACCATGACCACGCCGGCAAACTTCCCATTGTGCGCATTGAGCCTGCGACTGAACTGAAGTTTCCATTCCGCCGAGTCCGGGCTTTTCCAGGGGCGACTGACCCAAAAAATATCGTCGCGACGCTGCTTCTGGAAAAATTCCTGATCGGCGACATTAAGCATATCGGGCGGACGGGTGCTTGCCACGATATCGCCCCTGCTATCCGCAATACTGACCACGAACACCAAATCCGGCGGCAATAAATATTTTGTCTTGAGTTCAAGCAATATGTCGAACTTCCCGGTTGTCTCGTATTCATACTTGACGAGCTTAAGGGTCTGATCGATTTCGCGCAACGCACGTACGGCCTGTGCTTCGTAGGTCTCTGCCAGTTCGCGACTCAACAGCGCAGCCGTGTTCCCGGCAGCAACACGCTCGACTTTGACCAGGTTCAGTGTCGTCCACCAGAACACGGCCAGCACAAACACCGCAATCGCCGGAAACAGAATGTGCGATTCCGTTGCATGTCGCAACAAGAGTTTCAGTGCGGCAGCGATTGAACCCCGGCGATCTTTAAAAGTAACGCGTTTTGCGGGCAAATTGTCCTGGATCGGTTTTTTCATCATTATTTTTCACCCGTCGGAAAACAGGTATCGCCACACGCAAAAAATATTTCTGAACTTCAGTTTTGAATGTCTGAAGGGTAAATCAAAGACTTATTCGTATCTGTTCTCTAGAACACATAGCCATGGTCAGCAAGCCCAAGGTATGGCGTGAATTCTGCTGTGGCTTATGTATTTTTCGGAAACTCCAATCGTGTGCATATTGGCTCACGATTGGAGTTTCGCTATTTAAACCGGAGTGGTGTTTGCTTATGCTGGCGTCACAGTATCGTATATCGTCAGCAGGATTGCCTGTGTTTCACCAGTCTTGCCCATGATGCGCCGGGCATCAAATAGCAACTTGCGTTTTCCGATGGATGGAAATTCATGCTCGATTTCAAAGCGTTCAACAACCGGATTAACCGGCAGGATGTTTTCCAGCAAATTTCTGAGTTTCGGAATATCCCATTTATGTTGGCTTAATTCATAAATCTGCCGGCCCACGGTATCCGCCGTGGTGACGCCGAATATTTTGTGAAACGAGCGGTTGGCAGAGACAATCATCATGTTGCGGTCCAGCACAAGAAACGGTTCGTGCACTGAGTCCATGATGCTTTCAGTCAATTTGCGCGCCTCCTGGAGGGCGATTTCTGATTGCATGCGTTCGCTGATATCACTCAACGCAATTCGTACAACTGAAACCCAGTTCAGTTTTGTTTCGAGCAGTGAAGATTTCTCGAGTTCACTGCAGTTTACCGAATCCATCTGGGCGATAAAACTCGAGCCGTCCCCACGCAGGAGGGACACTTCGCAACGCTGGCGCTGGCCATGTTGCAATACATTGATAAAGTGCCGGTCCCAGCTTTCGCGGTCTTCCTTCAATACGAACTGCGAGAAACGGCGTGAAACAAGCTGTTTGCGCACGATGCCCAACATATCGGCGGCGGTAAGGTTGATCTCGCTGATCACACCTTCGCGACTGAGGGTGAGATAGCCAATGGGGGCGAAGTCATACAGGTCGACGTAACGATCGCGTGATTCCTCCATGGCGATCTGCGCCCGGCGTAACTCGTCGTTCTGCATTGTCAGCTCGACTTGGTGTACCTGGAGTTCATGCAGCAGTTTATGCAGCAATTCCTCACCCGGCTGTGGATTGACCAATTTGATCGGATCCCTGGCAAGCGGTTCCCCGGCGATTTTTGCCTCGGCTGCGATGCGCAGGCTTTCTTTTTCGGTATTCTTGTCGCTCATGGGGCTTCCTGATAATTCGTTGCGTTTCAGTCCTGGGTCTTCGTGACTTCTTCTATCGCCAGCAGGATCAACTGTGCCCCGTCCGTTTTGCCTGTGATGCGCCGCGCATTGAGCAGCATCTTGCGTTTGCCGATGACGGGGAAATCGTGCTCGACTTCAAAACCCTCGATGATCTGTTTGTTCGACAGTTCGGTTTCCAGCAGTTCCCTGAGTTTGGGAATATCCCACTGGCGGTTACCCAGTTCAAACAGTGGACGGCCCACGGTGTCCTGCGGTGCGACCTTGAAATTCTCATAGAAAGCGCGGCTGGCGGAGACGACTTTCGAAGTGCCATCCAGCACAATGAGCGGTTCGCGCACTGTGTCCACGATGCTTTCGGACAATTCGCGCGCATCCTTCATGGCGGTTTCGGCCTGCATGCGTTTGCTGATGTCGGTGAAGGTCAGCACTACGCCGTCGATGACATTGTCCAGTGTGCGGTAGGGCTGGATGCGCGCCAGGTACCAGGCGCCGTTGGCGGTACTCACCTCGCGTTCGCGCGGCACCAGGGAATCGAGCACGGCTTGGGCATCGGCAAGCAGGTCGTCATCCTTGATATTCGATTTGATGTCGCCCAGTGGGCGGCCCACATCGGAGGCGACCAGCCGGTAGACTTGTACTGCCTCGCGCGTGAAACGTTTGATGTTCAGCCCATCGTTGAGGAACACCGTGCCGATGTTGATGTTGTCGAGCAGGTTCTTCATGTCGTTCTGCATGCCGGCCAGTTGCTCGATCTTGTTTTGCAGCTCGGCATTGACGGTCACCAGTTCTTCATTGACGGATTGCAATTCTTCCTTGGAGGTTTCCAGCTCTTCATTGGTGGACTGGAGTTCTTCGTTGGTGGATTGCATTTCCTCGTTGGTGGATTTGAGCTCCTCGTTGGAGGCTTGCTGTTCCTCGATGGTGGCGTGCAGGTTTTCCTTGGTGTAGGACAACTCGCGTTCCAGTTCCTCAATGTGAAGCTGTTCTGCGGATACTGCTGCGGCTTTGCCGCGTGCAGTTTTGCTTTTGGCAGCGGAAGCTTTGGCAGCCGGTTTTCCGGGTTGTGCATTGGCCGTTTCCTGGAAACTCACCAGCAGCATTCCCGGGCTGGCGTCCGCAGCGGGCAAGGGACGCACGCTAAAGCTGGCAATGTGAAATTCACTTTTGCTGCCGAACGATACTTCCCGATTCAGAGTCGGCATGCCCTTGTCGGCGGCTGCCTGTATGGCGTCGCGCAATTCCATCTGCAGTCCTTCGCGCGCCATCTCGATTACATTGAAGCTGGCCTGGCCGGGGGCGGGTCGCAGGAATTTGCCGGTATCACCGTGCACATACAGGATGTCGCCCTTGATATTGGTCACCACTGAAGCCGGGGCATAAGACTGCAGCAGTGCACGCCGGGTCAACTCGGCGAAGTCGGTTTCCTTGATCTTGGGAGTCACTTCATCTGGCCTTTTGGTCGGGTTATCTTTGGTCCAGGACAGTCCGCTGGACATTACGGCACGGGTTGACGCAATCGTGGGTGCGGTCTGGTAGAACTTCCATTTGCGGCTGAGTGCAGTGAACAGCTCGACATGGTTGCCTATGCTCTCGGAAGGGGAGAGGAACAGCACGCCGCCGGGTTTCAGCGCATAGTGAAACGCCGGAATGACACGGTTCTGCAACTCCGGCTCCAGATAGATCATCAAATTGCGGCAGCTAAGCAGGTCGAGCTTGGTGAAAGGAGGATCCTTGATGATGTTCTGGGTGGCGAATACCACCATTTCGCGGATATCTTTCTTGACGCGGTAGCCTGCTTCTTCCTTGATGAAGAAGCGACGCAACCGTTCCGGTGTGACATCCTGGGCAATGTTGGGCGGATACACTCCGGCGCGTGCCACGGCGATGGCGTCGTCGTCGAGGTCGGTGCTGTAGATTTGTGTCTTGAAATCCAGATGTGTTTCGTCCATGAGCTCGCGCAGCAGGATGGCAATGGAATAGGCTTCTTCGCCGGTGGCACAGCCCGCTACCCAGGCGCGAAACACATAATCTTCCGGCTTGTCCTTGAGCAACAGCGGCAGGATGTCCTGCTTCAACGCAATAAACGCCTCGGGGTCGCGGAAGAAACTGGTGACATTGATCAGCAGTTCCTTGAACAGCAACTGCACTTCGGGCGGATGCTCCTTGAGATAGCGCGCATAGATTCCCGTGTCCTCGATGTTGTGCTGCGACATGCGCCGTTCGATGCGGCGACCTATGGTGCTTTTCTTGTATTGGGAGAAGTCGTGGCCGGTGCCGGAGCGCAACTGCATCAGGATCCGGCTCGTGCCGTTCTCGGTGGACGGGGTTGGTTGTGTTTTCCTGACGACAAACAGGTTGCGCTTGATGTTAAGCAACTGCTCCGGCATTTTTTCAACTGGCAAGGTATAGGTGGCGTAACCCGCGTGAATCGCGCTGACCGGCATGCCGTCGTATTTGGCCGTGGCCGGTTCCTGCACCAGCGTGATGCCGCCTGCGCCCTGGATGGCACGCAGACCCAGCGTACCGTCGGTGCCGGTGCCGGAGAGAATGATGCCGATGGCTTTTTCACCCTGATCTTCGGCCAGCGAGCGCAGGAAGGCGTCGATGAGCATGCGCTGTCCGCGCGGCATTTCCGGTTCGCTGAGTTGCAGGGCGCCGTGGAAAATTGCCATCTCGCGGTTGGGTGGCAGCACATAGACGCAGTTTGGCGCTACTTTCATCTGGTCTTGCGCCTCGAC
>CAYOJU010000036.1:16616-18756 GCA_964404355.1 uncultured Sideroxydans sp.
CACTGGATTACCCTTTGCATTCAGACAGTTTGTAACTGGCATCATCCTACTCCGAAATGACGCTATTTATAGTGCGATCCTCCATACCGAAGTCGCGTAACTATATTGGGCACTCATGGCTGGAAGCGGCAGTCTTTCCCTGACCCTGATGTTGGGGTGTTTTCTTGCAATCTGTGTGCTATCGAACAGAGCTGTCTGGGGCAAAAGGGGAAGATGCATACGGGTGTTTCTCCTCCTCCCTTGATGAACACCCAAAGTATTGAACCCGGTTACGGCCCCCCCGTACCGGGTCTTTTTTGTTCGGGCGGAAACAAGTTTCGTCCATAGGGCATGCTAAGTCCATCAACTTTGCTCATAGCCAACCTGCGCGTGATGTCTGGATAGCTATACGTGCAGATAACACGGGCACGCTGCTTCCTCAAGTCCTTTACTGTCGAGGATGTTGATTTCTCCGCGGGTATAGCTGATCAGCTTGCGCTGGCGCAAATTGCCGGCGGCTTTGGTCACTCCCACGCGCCGCACGCCCAGCATATTGGCAAGAAGATCCTGGGTAAGATGAAACCGGTTCGATCTCACACCATCGCGCGTCATCAGCAGTCTGCTGGCAAGCCGTGCTTCGACACGGTGAAAGCGGTTGCATGCGGCGGCCTGTGTCAATTGCTCCATCCATTCGAAGGTGTAGCGGTAAATTGCTTGTTGTATAGGTTCGCTTTTCTTGAACTCCTGGAGAAATTGTGCGGATGTCATGCGCAGGGACATCCCCGCTCTCTGAACCCTGGCAAGCACAGGGGAGTGGTTTACTCCCAGCACGAGCGGGATTCCGAGCATGCCTTCATGTCCGACCATGCCGACTTCCAGATCCTGATGTCCTGTCACCATAGTCAGCAAAGACACCAGGGAATCGGTCGGGAAATAGACATGCCGGATCGGCTCGCCTGCAATATAGATTACCTCACCAAAGTTCAGCGCGACCGATTCCAGATGAGCAAGCAACAGTTGATGATCCCTGTTCGGCAGGGCAGCAAGCAGGCTGTTTGTAACAGGTACTCGATAGGGAACTTGCATTTTTCATTCCTGAGTGGTTCTCGATCCGATGTTCCCATCGGCGAAAACATGAATTGCAATGAGCCGCTTGATACTGAATCCCGGCGCCTTCTGAGCCGCGCGATCTCGCCGGCCTGGTAATCTGTGGCATGGTATGAAGCTATCTCAATGACCTTCTGCTGTATGTGCGTCTGCACACAATCAATAGAAATACACTCCATGCTCGAACGGTGCCGGATGGCGGCTCGATATGAAGCCCGCGGCTCGGGCAGCCCCAAGGTCACTTGGTTTCATCGAACAGCATTTCCAGTTGCATGCTGAGCGCCGGGCTGCGCCGATAATTGAGCACTTTCGGATAATGCAGTTGCGGGCTCAGTTCAAGGAACATCCAGTTCCGATGTATTCGATAGCGCCACAGAGCAAGAAGGACATAGTCATTCACTTGTGTATGCGGGCTGTTCACTCCGACCGCGCTTAACTGGTACAACAGGGTCGTGCGATCATCCAGTTTGTGAAAAACAGACAAATCCTGCCGCAGATCGAAGTAATGCGTGCTTTTGAGCCAGGCAGCAACAGTGGTTGCGCGGAACAGGACGGTCCCGCTGATGGGGCGATCCAGATCAAGCTGGGTGTTTTCACCTATACCAGTAGTGTTGTACCAGAAGGCAGTCTCCTCGAATCTTGCCTGCCACAAATCCACGGGTACTGCCAGGAGGGCTCGTGTGCGCGCAAACGGTGACGAGTGCACTCCCTGGAGTTTTAATCCGCCATCTGCGCTCAAGTGCCAGCGCTCTGCTTCTATTCTATCGATCCGCAATGCGGCGGCATAACTCTGCGGTGTGGAGGGTTGTTTTAACGGAGGCGACTGTGACTGATTCGGATTGATCGTTGCGTTCTTGTCCGGGTCTGTTTCCAATATCAAGTGCAGTTTCTGCTCCGCTATGGGCAAGCGCACATTGGCTTTGCCTGACCAGACAAACTTGTGTTCCCCGCCGTATCCCGCCACCCGGACTATATTGAGCTGCATGAAACTGTCGTTAGCCTCCTGGTAATCGCGATCATTGTCAAAGAAGCGATCCACATAGCTGACAAAATC
>CAYOJU010000036.1:18856-23675 GCA_964404355.1 uncultured Sideroxydans sp.
CAATAAGAGTGTAGCGCCCAATGACAGGCACGACGCGGTCCTGAGTAGCCATGTAGATTGAAACATCATGATTTTCTTCTGTGAACCCTGGATTGCAGTTGCAGGAACAAAATGACTCATCTGGTGTAAACAGAAACTGCATCGCATGTGCGATCACGCCATTGAGTCGCGGCATCTTCTGCAGGTGAAAGTTATCGCAATGTTCAATTTCTGTATGTGCGTTTGCATACAGTGCCAGTCTGGAGATCGGAACAAGACGACCAAATGAAAATATCCGGCTGAAAAAGCCATGCGTCGTATTTGCATGCCTTATGTGCGGAGACGAACAGAAGACAGCGTGGCGAAAGCGGATATTTACCCTGAACTTTGCGTTGTGTGCCGAGATTTGCCGCTACAGGTATTTGCAGTCGGCTTTTGAAATCTCATTTTGAGAAATACCATTTAAGGAGAAGATTTCATGAATAAGTCAAATAGAGCAATCCAGCCGCTTGCATTGTCGATACTGCTGACGGCCATTCTGGCTGGTTGCGGTGGCGGTGGAACGGCGGTGATAAATAATCCAGCCCCGACATCACCTGGTGCGGGCACTGGCTTGGCTGGTGCAGGTCATGGCCCGGCACCGGTAGTGCTTGGGGGGGCGGGCAGTTTTGCGATCCTGACAAAAACAGGGGTCACGAATGTCCATTCATCGGCTATCACCGGTGACGTTGGTGCCAGTCCGATTACGGCTGCGGCAATGGATAACGTGTTTTGTTCAGAAATGGTTGGCGGAAGCTTGATCTATGGTGCTGATGCGGCCTACACAGGCAGCGGTGTTGTAACATGCTTTAAGGGTACCGCACCTGACAAGACTACAGTGGACAACGCCGTACTCGACATGGGAACTGCTTACACTGATGCTGCCGGACGGCCTGCCGATTTTACCGAAGTGGGCGCCGGAAATATTAGCGGAATGACGCTTCCGGCAGGTACCTATAAATGGGGAACCGGCGTGTTGATCACATCCAATGTCACGCTTACAGGTGGGGCAAACGATGTCTGGATATTCGAGATCGCGCAAGACCTCACCGTGGCCAACAATGCAACAATGACGCTTGCCGGTGGAGCACTGCCCAAGAATATATTCTGGCAGGTCGGCGGTGGTACGGGTGTTGCCATAGGGACGAGCGCACATGTGGAGGGCGTGATACTTGCTACAAAAGCCATCACACTTAATACCAGCGCATCCGCAAACAGCAGGCTGTTAGCACAGACCGCAGTTACTTTGAATATGAATGCGGTGACACAGCCAGCTCCTTAAGCCAAAAAGCTGGACGAGTGAAGCAACAAAGAAAAGGCCGTCTTGCGACGGCCTTTTTGCTGTGATGCAATTCAGATTTTACAGCTTGGCAACCGATTTTTTGGTAAACAGGCAGCGCTTCAATTCGATTGAGAACTTCGGGTCGTTGCGCCGAATCCATTCCAGCAGCATCGAAGCATGCTCTTTCTCATCGTCCCGATTGTGCACGAGAATCGCTTTGAGTTCCTTGTCCTTGCATACATCGGCACGCTGGTTATACAGATCAATCGCTGTCAATTCTTCCGACAGAGAGGCAAGCGCTTTGTGCATGTTGCAGGCTGCTTCGGACAGTTCGTGTTTGAACGCGGGATTATCGATGCTGGACATTTTAGGGCTCCTTTGGGCGACCCGCTTCCTTGGGAAGCAGCGTCTGATGATGTGTGCTACAAGAACTCAGGATTGCGCTCCTCAGCGGGAGCGCAATTTGACGAAGAAAGATATTTCAAGCCGAGGAAAATGGCGGAGGGGTAGAGCAACAACAAACGCCAACCGTGTTTGACAAGGCCGAACAACCCTTTTTTGCGCCAGGTCAGTAGCGCGGTCACACCGCCGGACACCAAGGCGGGATGGTTATAGATGTAGCGCACTGCCTTCAATCCCGCGTCAGCTATCGCAAGGGGTTTTTGCAAATGCCGGGAGATATCGGCAAGATCCGCGCGTTGGCCCTCGATCTTTTCCAATAGCTCAAGGCGACGGATGGCAAGATGGGCAAGTCGTCTATTCATGGGCGGGGTGTGAGCCGGTCAATGTCGTCGGCCAGTTCCGACAGGCTGGCAGAGAACAGTTTTGATCTTTCCCCTGCCGCTCGGCGCAATGCATTCAATACCAGCAGCCCGGCAACGAGAAACAGCACAGTCAGTCCGCCCAATACCTGCAGGCGGTAGCTGTCCCAGAACAGCACTACAACAAACACCGTCATGAGCATGGTGGCCATGCCAAACAGGAAAAGAGTGACGCTGCCATAAAACAACATCTGCGCGACGCGCAGGCGCTCTTCCTCCAGTTCGTTCGACAGGAGTTCAAGCCGCGTCTGGATGATGGCGAGCAAAGTACCCGCCAACCGTTTCACTGACACCATCAGTCCGGCTGATTGCGACATGTCTTAGCGCCGTGCAATCAGCATTCCTGCGATCAACCCCAAAGCTGCGGTGATGCCAATTGCCTTCCAGGGATTTTCGTGGACATATTCATCAGTGACTTTGGCAGCCTCTTTGGTGCGCTCGATCACGGCCTCTTCGGCATTAACCAGGCGCTCCTTGACGACTTGCAGGCTTTTCTGGATACGTGCACGGGCGGCAACAGCGCCTTCTCCCGCCTGGCTGGCCGTGGCGTGCATCAGTGCCTCGGCGTCTGCCACGACCATTTGCAGGTCATCAATCAGCTTGTCTTTGGATGTGGCGATATTTGAATGTGTTTTTGCGGTCATGACTTTAACTCCTAATATTTGTAGTGCTTCAAATTTTTCGGCACCGGTCGGGCTGGAGCCGAAAATGGTACAGGATCAGAACCGGTATAAAGCGCCGACAGAGAGCAGCGAAGCTTTTGCCTGAACTGCCGTATTGCTATCGCCGATCTTGCCCAATCGTTCATACAGGACGCGGAAAGCGATGCCTTTGGTGAAGTCATATTGCGCGCCGATGCCATAGGCCAGATTGGTTTTGGTGGAGGAGATACCGTTGACCTGATGTTCTATGCGGGCAACTCCGACTTTGCCCAACAGGGAAATTGTCTCGCCAACCGGGAAAGTGCCGATGCCGGATGCTTGCACACCGCTGGTTTTCCAATCGCCATGCGAGCTTCCCAGACTGGCCTTGCCATAAGTCGCATAACTGACTTCCGCTCCCCACATGGGCGTGAGCTGATAACCGCCGGCAACACGGATGGCTGTGGCGGTGTCGCTGCATCCGGAAGAACCGGTGCAGGTATCCTTGGCATTGGTCTGTCCTACATCCAGTGCGGCATAGATTCCTTCAGCCATCACCGGCGTAATTGCCAGGCCATAAACCAGTGTCGCTGCACAAATCTTTTTCAACACTTTCATTTCAATCTCCTTGGGCTTTTGTGGGCAAGTCTGGAATTAACTCACTTGTTCCGCATGTCGTTCTTGACGGATTGCACACCCTTCACTCCTTTGGCAATCTCGACTGCCTTGTCCATGTTCGGCTGGGAGCTGACGAAGCCGCTCAACTGGACAATGCCCTTGAATGTTTCAACATTGATCTCGGATGATTTCAAGGTGGGTTCGCGGAATATGCCATCTTTGACTTTGGCTGTAATGGCACTGTCGTCAATGTATTCGCCCGTGCTTTCCTTGGTCGCCGTGGCAGCGCAACCGAGGGAAAACAACAGCGCGAAAGTCATCAATAATGCCGAATAATATTTGAGTTGTTTCATGGTCTATCTCCTTACTGATTGATGCAAAATTACTTCTGAATTACCCAAGATCGGGCACTGTTGTTGCAACGCGCATCACAATCGTCCCAGCAGCAACAGGATGAGCAGGATAACCAACACCAGCCCGAGTCCGCCGCTTGGGCCATAACCCCATGACCTGCTGTGGGGCCAGGCCGGAATCACGCCGATCAGCATCAGTATTACGATAATCAACAAGATCGTTCCTAATGACATTTCATTTCTCCCGGTGATAAGCCCTGCAGCAGGCAATTAGCGCGAACTGAGATTGCCGTTTTCATCCGAAATGATGATCTCGACACGGCGATTCAATTGGCGATTGGAGGAAGAATCATTGCTGGCAGCCGGGAACTCCTCACCATACCCGCGCGAAGAGACGCGATCCGGATCGATTCCCATCTTATTGACCAATGCTGCCTGAACATTGTTGGCGCGACGTTCGGAAAGCTTCTGGTTGTACTCCGCACTACCGGTGCTGTCGGTATACCCTTCGATCAGCACTTTGTGTTTCGGGTATTCCTTGAGGAAGTCAGCCAGTTTTTGCACATTGTGCATGCCGCCTGATTTCAGTTCCGATTTGTTGGTACCGAACAATACGTCGCCCAGCGTGATCACCATGCCGCGTTTCGTCTTCTTGGCATTCAGATCCTTGAGCTGTTGTTCCTGCCTGGCAATGGTTGCCTGGTCAGTTGCGGAATTGGCGTTGGCAGCGGCTGCGTTGGCATTGGCTGCAGCCAATTCTGCTGCTTGCTGGTCGGCGGTTTCCTTCATGCTCGCCATTTTCCGGTTGGCTGCATCGGCCTCTGCCGTTCTCGCATCCAGGCTGGTTTGAGTGCGCTGCACATTGGCGTTGGCGACTGCCAGTTCAGCGGCCTTTTGCTTGGCAGTTTCTTGTGCGATGGCTACTTTCTGGCTGGCCAGATAGGACAGGTGGTTGACCCTGTCAGCATCTTCACCCTTGCTCAGTGCCTGATCGGCTTTACCCAGCGAGTCACTGGCATCTTTCAATTCAAGCGCAGCCAGATTCGTCACATTGGGGTTGGCACTTGCGTTGTTGTAGCTGACGTG
>CAYOJU010000037.1:0-1753 GCA_964404355.1 uncultured Sideroxydans sp.
CCCATCGCCTCCGAACCGTAGAACACGATGGGGCGAATGTAGCAGGACTCCAGCTTGTTGCTGCGCACCACTTCCTTTTGCGCTTCCAGCAGGGTGTCCTTGTCATACGGCATCTGCATCTTGAAGATAGCGGCCGAATTGAACAGGCGGTCGGTATGCTCCTGCAGGCGGAATATTGCAGTTCCCTGTGTGGTCTTGTATGCCCGCACCCCTTCGAATACTCCCATGCCGTAATGTAGCGTATGGGTAAGCACGTGTGTGGTGGCTTCGCGCCAGGGTACGAGCTTGCCGTCGTACCAGATAAAGCCGTCGCGGTCGGACATGGACATGGTGATTTCCTTAATTCGTATAGTTGTTGCGAGGGCAGCGATTCTAGCTGTTTCTTTACCGATTATGAAGGGAGGGGGTAACAGGAAGGCACAGGGTTCTGTTTTGGTGTGTTTCTTTTGTTGCCGGTTCATGTAATCATCGTACCAGTTGGGGAATGGCATAATCGGGGACAGCATGGCGCAGTACATCGGTTCGAAAGAAATAAAGCCGGAAATGATGGATACGCAGGAAGACAAACTGCGTAAAAGTCTGCTTATTTTTGCGGCTGCTTTCATGACCTTGGGGGTTATGCTGTGGCTGGCTATCTACTGGATGATGGGAATCAATTTCTCCAGCAATGTTCCGCTGGCGTATCAGGTGATTTCGGTTGGTTCGCTGGTCTACTACATGAAGACCCGCAATTTTGTTGTGCTGCGCTTTGTGCAGTTAAACCTGTTCCTGTTTGCGCCCTTCATCATGCAGTGGAGTATCGGCAGTTCGGTGACGGCCAGCGGGGTGGCACTGTGGGCGTTGCTGGCCCCGATAGGCGCACTGGTAGTGTCCAACTGGCGCGAATCCATTCCCTGGTTCTTTGCCTACATCGTGATGACGGCTTTGTCCGGCTTTTTCGATTATTACCTGAGTGTGGGTAAGACAACCGGTATTCCGCTGGATACCATCGGTATCTTTTTTGCGCTCAACTTCACGGCGATGTCTTCCATCCTGTATTTTCTGGTTCGCTACTTTGTCATCGAGACGGAGAAAATCAAAACTCAGCTCGACCAGCAGCACGCCTTGCTTGCGGAAGAACAGAAGAAGTCGGAGCGTGTGCTGTTCAATGTACTTCCTTCCGCTATCGCCGAGCGCCTGAAGAACAATCAGGGTCTGATTGCCGACGGTTACGCCGATGTCACCGTCATGTTTGCGGATCTGGTGAATTTCACCCAGTTAACCGAGCAGATGTCGCCCGAGCAGATGGTTGGGTTGCTGAATACGGTGTTTTCCGGTTTCGACGAGTTGTCCGAGAAATACGGCCTGGAAAAGATCAAGACTATAGGCGATGCCTACATGGTGGTGGGGGGGTTAACGCGCGAGCGCCCCGATTATGTCGATGATATGGCGAACATGGCGATTGAGATGCTTGATTTCGTCTCCAAACATCCTGCGCTGGTCAGGCGCAGTCTGGGCATACACATTGGCATCGCCACCGGCCCGGTTGTGGCGGGCGTGATCGGCACCAAACGCTTCATTTACGACCTGTGGGGCGACACTGTGAACATTGCCAGCCGCCTGACCGATGATGCGAAAGAAGGCCAAATCCTGACCGACAAACTGACCTACAACCGTTTGCGCCTGGATTTTCTGTTCGAACCGCCCAATGTGCTTAACGTCAAGGGCAAAGGCGAGATGACGTCGTATCGCATGATAGGGCGCGCCAGTCGCG
>CAYOJU010000037.1:1853-23128 GCA_964404355.1 uncultured Sideroxydans sp.
GTCAAGGGCAAAGGCGAGATGACGTCGTATCGCATGATAGGGCGCGCCAGTCGCGTTTCTGATTCGGGCACCAACGGCAACGTTTTTCACCTTCCTGCCTCCGGCAGCGCGCCGGCTTCGGCTTAGTCCTTCCCCAGTAAAGACTGCCATAGCGCCAGAACCGGCGCCGTGTCCACGAGGTTGTGCTCGATACGGCAGGGGTTCTGGTTGTTCAGGCGCATCTGGTGCTGGATGCGGCGCAGTTCCCGGTACAGTTCACGCACCTTGTCGGCGAGTTCGACATCGATCAGCTTCAGTTTCGCGGCAATATTCAGCAACGCCAGATTGCCTCTGTTTGCTGTGAGTTCGGGGTGGGCTGCTGCGTGGGCGAGCACGATGAACTGCACCATGAATTCGATATCCACCATGCCGCCGCTGTCCTGTTTGATGTCGAACAGCTGCGTTCTGTTCGGATGTCCGTCGTGCATTTTCTGCCGCATTTCGACGACGTCCTGCCGTAGCCGGGCCTGGTCACGCGGCATGCGCAGCACCTCCTCACGAATGCGTGCGAACTGCGCCCCGACTGAACTATCGCCGGCACAGAAGCGGGCGCGTGTCAGCGCCTGATGTTCCCACACCCAGGCATGCTTGTGCTGATACTCATCAAAGGCAGCGATCGAGCTGACCAGCAGTCCGCTGTCGCCGTTTGGGCGCAGACGCAGATCGATTTCATACAGGCGACCCGATGAGGTATAGCTGGAGAGCATGGTGTTGATGCGCTGCGCCAGACGCGCATAAATTTCGCCCGCTTCGGGGTGATCGTCGTCGTATAGAAAAACCAGATCAAGGTCAGAGGCGTAACCCAGTTCGAGCCCGCCCAGTTTGCCATAGGCGATGATCGCAAACTTTGCGTCCTCCCGATGTTTCTTGCGCGCATCGCGCCAGCAAAGGCGCAATACATGGCGCAGGATGAGGTCGGCGAGATCGCTCAAATGATCGCTCAGCTTTTCCAGTGGCAGCAATCCCTGCAGATCCATCGCCAGCAGCTGGAAGGTCTGTGCCTGCTGGAACTGGCGCAAGACATCCATCTCGCGCTCGGTGTCGCCGGCATGCGCCTGAAGTTGAGCTGCGAGTTGCGCATCCAGTGACGTCCAGTCCGGAGCGATATACAGCTCGCGAGTATCCAGCAGCTCATCGAGCAAAATGGGATGCTGCGTCAGATAATCACCCGCCCAAGCGCTGGCGGCGAGCAGATGCACCAGGCGCGGCAGCGCTTGCGGATACTCCGCCAGGAAAGCGAGGTAGGACGAGCGGCGGGCGATGGCTTCGAGCAGTGACAGGGTGCGGCGCAACGCGTCTTCGCGATTGGCTGTTTCTGCGCACAGTTCGGCCAGGCGGGGTAGCAGCAGATCGAGCCTGTGGCTGCTGGCCTCCGGCAATTGGCGATAACGGGTGCCGGTACGAAATTGCAGCAAATTTTCGGCGAGACTACCGTCATCCCGGTAACCAAGTGTGGCGAGTGCCGAGGAAAGTTCTTCTTTCGTCACATCGTCACCCCACCAGGAATGGCCGCTGTCTTCCTGTTTCTCACCGAACACGGTTTCAAATTGCTGGCTGACGAAGTCCCGCAACGGTCCCAATTCGGCGAGTAACGCGCCAAAATCGGCAAAGTTCATTGCTTCGGCAACGATGGCCTGTTGAATGGGGCTCTCCGGAAGTTCCTGGGTTTGTTGATCGTCGAGATATTGCAGGCGATGCTCGAGATTGCGCAGGAAAACATAGCTGCTATCCAGCCGCGCGACCACTTCAGCGCTGAGTTCGCCATCACGTGCCAGTTGCTGCAATACCAGCCGGGTGGGGCGGATGCGCAGGCGGGCATCCCGCCCCCCGCGTATTAACTGGAACACCTGCGCGATGAACTCGATCTCGCGTATGCCGCCGGGGCCGAGCTTGATGTTTTGGTAAAGGTCGCGGCGCACGACTTCGGCACGGATCTGGGCATGCAGTTTGCGCATGGAATCGAACGAACCGAAATCCAGGTATTTACGGAACACGAAGGGTTGCGCGAGTTGTTCCAGCTCGACAGTTTGTGAGCTGTTCTCGGGCGTGATGACGCGCGCCTTGATCCAGGCATAGCGCTCCCATTCTCGCCCCTGCGATACCAGGTATTCTTCCAGCGCGGCGAAACTCATGGTTAGCGGGCCGCTGTCGCCGTAGGGGCGCAAGCGCATATCGACGCGGAATACGTAACCGTCGGCAGTGAGGTCGTTGATGTGGGCAATCAGTTTGCGTCCGAGGCGGTTAAAGAACTCGTGGTTGCTGATAGTGCGAGGGCCGGTAGTTTCGCCGTCTTCGGGGTAAACAAATATCAGGTCGATATCCGAAGAAACGTTCAGTTCGCCGCCACCGAGTTTGCCCATGCCGATTACCAGCAGTTCCTGAGGAGCACCGCTTTCCATCCCGACAGGTTGGCCGTACTGTGCGACCAGCGTTTGCATGGCGAACTGCTGCACGCGCTGCACGGCAATTTCGGCCAGCGCAGTCATACTGCGCATCACTTCGTCGAGATCGGAAAGACCATTCAGGTCGCGCGTCAGCACATGCAACATCACACGCTTGCGCAGGCTACGCAGGGCTGAAGATAGCTGATCTTCATTGTTATATGGCAGCGCATCCAGCCAGCCACTTATGACCTTGTTGTTGCAAGGGGTGCGCAGGTGTTGGTGCAACCAATGCAGCAGTTCCGGATCCATATCCAGCAGGTGGGCGAGATAGCGGCTGCAATGTCTGGCATGTCGTACCAGTTCATCGAAATCGGCCGGAAAACTGGGCTTTACGGTATTCATGGTGAGGGCTTCGGGTTAAAATGTCCGTTCTGTGTTTCTTCACTGCATTATAGGTTCTTCATGTCTGACCTGTCCCACTTCTCCATACAGTTTCCCTGCGCTCGCACACGATGCTGAAAAATTCATTTTTGCTGGCTTGGCACGGTATGGGAAAGTTGACTCGTTTCGTGCTGGAAGTCGTGTTGCTGTTTGCAATCGCCGGTGCATTGCTGTTGCTGACGTTGCGCTATCGCATATTGCCCGACATCGAACGCTATCACGACCAGATCACCGCTGCGGCAAGCGCTACCATCGGGCAGCCGCTGATTGTGGGCGGGATCGCGGCGGACTGGGATGGCCTGCGTCCGCGTCTGTTGCTGTCTGATGTGAAGATATTGGACAAGCAGGGCAAAGTAGTCTTGAGTTTGCCACGTCTGGAGAATACGGTGGCCTGGACGAGTCTGCCCACCGCTGAGTTGCGTTTTCATAGCCTGTTGATCGACAGCCCCGATCTGTCGGTACGGCGCGATGTGCAAGGACGCTGGTTTGTGGCAGGTATCGCACTGAGTGAACAATCTACCGATGCGAAAGACAGTTCGGACTGGATGTTGCATCAGTCCAGTGTCATCATTCGCAACGCGCGCATTACCTGGCAGGATGAGTTGCGTGCCGCGCCGGCGCTGGTGCTGGAACGGGTTGATTTAAGTATCGATAACCGGCACGGGCATCATCGTTTTGCAGTGCGTGCTTCGGCACCGGAGAAACTTGCCTCGCGACTGGATGTGCGCGGCAATTTTTCCGGCGACAGTTTCGCAGATATGAGCGATTGGCACGGAGAGCTGTTCACTCAACTCGACTATGCCGATGTGCTGGCCTGGAAACCTTGGGTACCATTGCCGAATGCATTCAAGAGCGGCAAGGGCGCGTTGCGGATGTGGTTGGGTTTCAAGCAGGGAAAACTGCACAGCGTGGACGCTGATGTTGCGTTGGCCGGAGTGCAAGCGCGTCTGTCGGAGGAGTTGCCTCAACTCGATTTGAAGGAGTTGCGGGGACGCATCGGCTGGCAAGTGCTGGAGCGCGGTTTTGAAGTATCGAGCCGCAAGCTGGCATTGCAGATGCGCGACGGTTTTGAATTGAAGCCGACCGATTTCTACCTCAGGATGCTGGCAGGACAGGATACGCAGCCGCCTTCCGGCGAGATCAGGGCAAATGCCCTGAGGCTGGGCGGTATTGCCCTGATGATGAATTACCTGCCATTTGACAACAATGTCAGGCAACGCTGGATCGACGCACAACCGCGAGGCGACGTCACCGACCTGCTGGCCACGTGGCAAGGTGATTTCAGTAATATCACCCGTTACGATATCAAGGCGCGTTTCGACGGCATGTCAATGCACCGTATCGGCGATTTACCCGGCTTTTCCGGTCTGAGCGGAAAAGTGGATGGTTCGGATAGCGGTGGTACGCTTACGCTCGATAGCCGTAAATTTATGCTCGACGCCCCGAAACTGTTCTCCGATCCTGTGGAATTCGACAAGCTGACCGCACGACTCGGCTGGCAGCGTAATTCGCGCGGACTGGAAATCAAGCTGAGTAACGCCGAGCTTTCCAATGTTGATCTCGCGGGAACGCTCTACGGCAGTTATCAGTTCGAGCCCGATGGGCCCGGTTTGGTGGATGCCTATATCGACATGACACGCGTTACGGTGCGCCGTACCGGCCATTACACCCCGGTGCCTGCGGTCAACAAGGAAACGCGCGACTGGCTGCAGGCAGCTTTGCAAGGAGGGCAAGCGGATAGATTCCGTGTGCGATTGCGCGGCGACCTGCGCGATTTCCCCTTTGTTGGAAACGAGCGCGGCATTTTTCGTCTGGAAGCGCGAGCCAAGGGCGTGGAGATGGAGTTTGTCAAAGGCTGGCCGCGTCTGGAAGACGCGCAGACGCAGTTGCTGATAGAAGGCAAGAAACTGGAAGTCGATGCCATTACGGCCACGACCGCAGGGGCGCACTTGCAAAATGTCAAAGTGATCATTCCCGACCTGCTGGAGAATAACCCGCAACTGCAAGTGCGCGGCGAAGCAGCGGACACGACGCAGCGCTGTCTGGATTACATTCTCAAGAGTCCGGTAAACGGCTTTCTCAACCGTTTCACAGAAGGGGTTACGGCGCGTGGCGACGGCAATCTGAATCTGCAAATTGATATTCCGCTAAATGGCGAGGCGCCGGTCAAGGTACGCGGCGACTATCGTTTTTTGAATAATGACGTTGATCTCGGCGACACTGTGCCGTTGTTGAGGCAGGTAAATGGCGTGTTGTTGTTCACCGAGTCGTCGGTGAATGCGGGTGACATCAATGCCCAGATACTCGGTGGTGCTGCGCATCTGATGGTGCAAAGCGACAAGGGCGCATTATTGACTGAAGCGCATGGCAAACTTGATCTGGATAATTTGAACAAACTGGCACCGCATCCTTTGTTACATCGCCTGCATGGTACTGCCGACTGGAAGGCGGATATTCGCGTGCAGGACAGCCAGGTTGATGTGACCGTGGATTCCGATTTGCAAGGGATCAAGTCGAACTTGCCGGCGCCGTTGTCGAAGAATGCCGGTGAACGTGTTTCGCTGCATCTCGAACAAAAAAGTCTTAACCCGCGCCAGCAGACACTGGGTTTGAGTATCGGATCGATTGTTGATGCCAAATTGCTGCGACAGCATGGTGTCGACGGAGCATGGAATGTTCGCAGCGGGCGCATTGCGTTTGGCGGTACTGACCAGCGTACGGCCAGGGACGGGATAAGGGTGATCGGCAAGTTACCGCTGCTGTCTTTGGAAGGATGGGGTGGTCTGGGACTGGTCCGGCAGAGCGAGGGGGTGCTGCCCAATATATCGGGTATCGATCTGACCGTGAAGAAACTGACCGGTTATGGCAATGCGGTGAACGACCTGGCCGTCAAAGGCAGTAGCCGCAATGGTCTGGTCAGTTTGCGGCTGGCTTCCAGAGAACTGAATGGCGATATGATCTGGCAGCCGCAAGACAACGGAAAGTTGCTGGCGCGTTTCAAGAATGCGATGCTGGGAGAAGGTCATAGCGAACCCGCGCAAGCCGTGCAGCCGGCAACCGGCAAGGTCGCTCCGCCCGACAATACTACTTTTCCTGAAGTGGATCTGGCGGTGGAGAAACTCAGCTACAAGGGACGTCAGCTCGGCAAGTTGGAGATGGAGCTGAGCGAGGACGACGGCGATGTGCTGCTGGATAAATTTTTGCTCACCAATCCGGACGGTGTGATGGATATCAGCGGCGTGTGGCAGGCGGTTCCCGAGCTGACCCGGGTCAAGCTGCGTATAGACATCAGCGATGCGGGCAAGATATTGTCGCGCTCAGGATATCCGGACAGCCTGAAGGATGGCAGCGGTTCCCTGGAGAGCAACCTGTACTGGGCGGGAGCGCCGGATTCCTTCAGCTACTCAAAACTGAACGGAGCCATGCACTTGAACGTGGGCAAGGGACGTTTCCTCAAGGTCAGTGAGTCCCAGGTGGGGGCTTTGAAATTGATCAGCGTGTTGAGTCTGCAGCGCCTCTCGCTTGATTTCACCGATGTGTTCAGCAAAGGGTTTCAGTTCGACAGCATCACCGGCAACGCCCAGATTGTGAACGGTCTGTTGCTGACCAACGATATGAAGCTTACCGGTACAGGAGCAAAGGTCACCATGACCGGGCAAGTCGATATGAACCGTGAGACGCAAGACCTGAAAGTGCGCATTCTGCCGACCATTGGTGATAACGTGTCACTGCTTTCTTTTGCCGCCGGACCCGTGGTCGGAGTGGGGGTATTGCTGGCGAACAAGATATTGCGCGATCCGCTCGATAAGCTGGTGTCGTTTGAATACAATGTCAGAGGCAGTTGGGCAGACCCGAAGGTTGATAAGGTCGGTCAAACCAAATCCGCCCAAAGCGGGGTCGTTTCCGGAGAATAGTTTCTTCAAGTACAGTAGAGTCCGAATAACCAAATTATTGAAAGTTATCGAATCATGTCTTCCATCGACAACACCCAATCACGCATTGCAGCGCAAATTAACGCATTCAAGGTTGCTGCCATCCAGATGGCATCCGGCCCCAATGTTGAAGGCAACCTGAGCGAGGCGCGCCGTCTGGTCGCCAAAGCAGCTGAGCAAGGCGCGAAACTGGTGGTGCTGCCGGAGTTCTTCGCCATCATGGGCATGAACGAACAGGACAAGGTCAAGGCTCGCGAACAGTCGGGTCAAGGGCCGATCCAGAAATTCATGAGCGAAACGGCGCGCAAACACAAAATCTGGCTGATCGGTTCGCTGCCGCTGGCAGCCAATTCGCCGGACAAGGTGCGCAACAGCTGCCTTGTGTTTGATGAGACCGGCGCGCAAGTGGCGCGTTACGACAAGGTTCATTTGTTCAACCTGACGCTGGGCAACGAGCATTACAACGAAGCCAGCACGATCGAGGCAGGCGACAAGGTCGTGGTGGTCGACAGCCCGTTCGGTCGCATCGGCCTGGCCGTGTGTTACGACCTGCGCTTTCCGGAACTGTTCCGCGCCATGAAGGACGTTAACATTATCGTGCTACCTTCCGCATTTACCGCGACTACCGGCAAAGTTCACTGGGAGCCGCTGGTGCGCGCGCGCGCCATTGAAAACCTGTCCTACGTCATCGCCGCGGCGCAGGGTGGCTACCATGTCAGCGGACGTGAAACGCACGGCCACACCATGGTTGTCGATCCCTGGGGACGCATCGTGGATGAGTTGCCTCGTGGCTCCGGTGTGGTCATCGCCGATGTCAATCCGGGCTACCAAGCCAGCCTGCGCAACAGCTTGCCCGCGCTTTCCCACCGCACACTGTCCTGCTCCGCATGAGTTCACCCCTGCAATTGGCGCAACGTGCGCTGCTCACATCGCACGGGCTGGAAGCAAGACATCTGGAGCAAGTGTTCGGCAAAATGCTGGCGCATCGTGTGGATTACGCCGATCTGTATTTCCAGTACAGCCGTGCCGAGAGCTGGGCGCTGGAAGAGGGTATCGTCAAGTCCGGCAGCTTCCATATCGATCAGGGCGTCGGCGTGCGCGCGGTGAGCGGCGACAAGACAGCCTTTGCCTATTCCGACGACATCACATTGAACGCATTGGAAGACGCCGCACTGGCCACCCGAGCCATTGCGCGCCAGGGAGGCAAACAGAAGGCGGCACATTTGCATGCCGGCAAGACGCATGAACTTTATTTGCCGCATGACCCGATCGCCACGCTCAAGGCAGAACAGAAAGTCGCGTTGCTGGAAAAGCTGGAACGCATGGCGCGCGCGCTCGATCCGCGTGTCACCCAGGTCATGGCGAATCTGGCGGGCGAATACGATGTCGTGCTGGTGGCGCGCAATGACGGCCTGCTGAATGCCGATATACGACCACTGGTGCGCCTCTCGCTGCAAGTGATCGTCGAGGGCAACGGTCATCGTGAACAGGGCTCGGCGGGCGGCGGCGGTCGCTTCGGCTACGACTATTTCAGCGACGAGATCCTGCAGCGCTATGCCAAGGAAGCGGTGCATCAGGCCGTCATCAACCTTGATGCGCGTCCCGCACCGGCAGGCAATATGACCGTGGTGCTGGGCAGTGGCTGGCCGGGCATTCTGTTGCATGAGGCCGTGGGCCACGGACTGGAAGGCGATTTCAATCGCAAGGGCAGTTCGGCTTTTTCCGGCCGTATCGGCAAACGCGTTGCGGCCAAGGGCGTGACGGTGGTGGACGACGGCACCATCAAGGACAGGCGCGGTTCGCTCAACGTCGACGACGAAGGCAACCCAACGCAGCGTACCGTGCTGATCGAGGACGGCATCCTGCGTGGCTACTTGCAGGACAGCATGAACGCTCGCCTGATGGGCGTGCCGGTGACCGGCAATGCACGGCGCGAATCCTTCGCTCACCTGCCCATCCCGCGCATGACCAATACCATGATGCTGAACGGCGACAAGACACCGGCTGAGATCATTGCTTCGGTCAAATACGGCCTGTATGCAGCCAACTTCGGCGGCGGTCAGGTGGACATTACCAGCGGCAAGTTCGTGTTCTCCACCACCGAGGCGTACATGATCGAGGACGGCAAGGTCACTTATCCGGTCAAGGGAGCAACGCTGATCGGCAATGGCCCTGAAGCATTGATGCGTGTCAGCATGATCGGCAACGACATGGCGCTGGACTCGGGGGTCGGCACCTGCGGCAAGGAAGGCCAGAGTGTGCCGGTGGGGGTTGGGCAGCCGACGGTGCGTATCGACGGTTTGACGGTAGGAGGGACGGCGTAGGACGTTCGGATCGAACCCGCGCGTCTGGCACGGAGAATTTGGATGAGTCTGGTTTGGCGGGAACAGTTGAGTGTCGGAAACAATGTGATCGACAACGATCACCGGCACCTCATTGATATCATCAATCAGATCGAGTTCAGCCTGGCCGCAAAGGACAGGGCGGGGCTGGCAACCGGACTGGATGCTCTTTTTCGCTATTCACAAGAGCATTTTGTCAGGGAAGAAAGAATCGCCCACGCCGCGGGCTACGAGCAGTTGCCCCATCTGGGCCACGCCCACGCGGTTTTGCTGAAGGAACTCGCCCAGGTAATTCGCGAGGTCGCCGAGATGGGGGCGGAATGGTCATCCGATACGACCGGCCATCTCCTCAACCTGTTGCGCAGTTGGCTGATCGACCATGTCATCAAGGAAGACTTGCTGATGAAGCCGGTGTTGCAAAAGTATTCGCCAGCCTTCGATCCCAGATAGGGATTTAATCAGTTTTTTGTTTCGTCGCTATATATCCCGCCGTTACCAAGTCCATCGTGCCGACGTGGGTGACGAACCAGGCGCCCACGGCTTGATCCAGCCAATCCCGTAGTGCAGCCACATCGCGATCTTGTTTCCAGCGCTCGATATGGGCGGACATGTCGGTCAGTACATGGTCATGCTCGCTTTTGTGCATCGCATAGGGCGGGAAGCTGGTTTCCTTCATCAGGCGTTCTTCTTCGGCAAAATGATGGCAGGTGTGGGACAACAGTTCGTCGAGCAGGGTATCCACATCGTTTTTCGGGGCTTGGGCGGAGATCAGATCCAACAGCTGACTGCGCATGGTGACGAATTCGGCATGGTCGCAGTTCATGAAGTCGAGCGCGACTTGGGGGTAGTCCAACATGGTTTTTCCTTGTATCCAGTGGGTTCCGGGAGTGCTTCTCACGGTATAATCCGCGACCTATGCAGATTCTACGCGGACTTCATTCTTTAGACACTCAAACTGTGGCGGTTACCATCGGCAATTTTGATGGAGTGCACCTCGGTCATCAGGCGATGCTCAACGAACTGCGCGCAGTGGCACGGGCGCGCGGTCTGAAAACGGCAGTCGTCATTTTTGAACCGCATCCACGCGAGTTTTTTTCGCCGCAACAGGCACCTGCGCGGCTGACCAGCCTGCGTGAGAAATTGGAACTGTTCAGTACAATGGGTATTGATCGAGTGCATGTCTGCCGCTTCAATGCGCTGTTTGCACAGAAGACGGCAACGGATTTCATTCAGGCGCTGGATGAAAAATTGCATGCCAAGTTTGTGCTGATCGGCGACGACTTTCGATTCGGCAGCGGACGCGCGGGCGATTTTGCGCTGGTCGAAAAGATCGGCGCTGCGCGCGGGTTTGCGGTGCGCTCAATCCACAGCGTGCTGCATAACGGCGTGCGCATCTCCAGTACTGCGATACGCGAGGCATTGGCGGCCGGCAAGATACGCATGGCGCGCGAATATCTGGGGCGGCCCTATAGCATCAGCGGGCGCGTGTTTCATGGCGATGGGATGGGGCACAAACTGGGTTATCCCACGGCAAACGTGCAGATGAAGCACAACCTGCCGCCGCTCAAGGGGGTTTACGTGGTGCAGGTGCATGCCGAAGGGTTGGGGGTGCTGCAAGGCGTGGCGAGCTTGGGCATCCGTCCGACGCTGAAGCATGAAGCGCGTTATGTGCTGGAAGTACATATATTTGAGTTCAAGCAGCAAATTTACGGTAAACATTTGCGTGTGGAATTCCTGCAGAAGCTGCGCGACGAGCAGAAATTCAATGGATTGGACGAGCTGACGCGGCAGATCGCGTTGGATGTTGAGAATGCAAAGAAATGGTTTATTGAACATGAGTGAAGACAAAAAGAAGTACCCGCTGAATCTACCCGATACGACCTTTCCCATGCGCGGCGATCTCGCCAAGCGCGAGCCGCTGATGCTGGCGCAATGGCAGGCACAGCGGCGCTACCAGCGTATCCGTGCCGCAGCGAAAGGGCGCAAGAAATTCATCCTGCACGACGGTCCGCCCTACGCCAACGGCGATATCCATATCGGCCACGCGGTGAACAAGGTGCTGAAGGACATCATCATCAAGAGCAAGACGCTGAGCGGTTTCGACGCACCCTATGTGCCGGGCTGGGACTGTCACGGCCTGCCCATTGAACTGCAGGTGGAGAAGAAACACGGCAAGGCCATTCCCGCGTCGCAGTTTCGCGAGCTGTGCCGCGAATACGCCAAGGAACAGATCGAGCGCCAAAAGAAGGATTTCATCCGTCTTGGCGTGCTGGGTGATTGGGATAAGCCATACCTGACCATGGACTTTCAGACCGAGGCCGATATTATCCGCGCGCTTGGCAAGATCAATGAACGCGGTTACCTGTACCAAGGCCGCAAGCCGGTGAACTGGTGTCTCGATTGCCAATCCGCATTGGCCGAAGCTGAAGTGGAATATGAGGACAAAGTCTCGGCTGCGATTGATGTCGGCTTCGAGGTGAAAGACTTGCACGCTGTGGAAAAGGCCTTTGGCGTGTCGCTACCGGGAAGCGCCAAGGTGTATGCAGTGATCTGGACCACCACGCCGTGGACGCTGCCTGCGAACCAGGGCGTCAGCGTGCATCCAACATTGGAATACGACCTGATCAGGACCGAAAAGGGCTACCTGATCCTGGCATTCGATCTGGCGACCGATTGTCTGAAGCGTTATCAGTTGGGCGGCAGCAACGACCGCGGCGATGGCGTCGCGGCTACTTGCTATGGATCTGCGTTGGAAGGTCTGCCCCTGCAGCATCCGTTCTATGACCGCATCGTGCCCATCATCTGCGGCGAACATGTCACGCTGGAAGCGGGTACCGGTCTGGTGCATACCGCGCCGGCGCACGGTGTTGACGACTATGTGGTCGGTCAGCGCTACAACTTGCCGAACGAGAATCCGGTCGGCGACGACGGCAAGTTCATCTCCACCACGCCTGCGGTTGGCGGTGTACCGCTGGCCGGCGTGTTCGTGTGGAAAGCCAACGACATTGTGTTGCAAGCTCTGGAAGCGAGCGGGCACTTGCTGCATCAGGAAAAAGTAAAGCACAGCTACCCGCATTGCTGGCGCCACAAGACGCCTATAATTTTCCGTTCCACGCCGCAGTGGTTCATCGGCATGGAGCAGGGCGAGAAAAAATCACTGCGTTTTCTGGCCAACAAGGCGGTCGACCAGACTGCATTTTTCCCGTCGTGGGGGCGTGCGCGTCTCGAAGCCATGATCAAGAACCGCCCCGACTGGTGCGTGTCGCGCCAGCGCAACTGGGGCGTGCCGATGCCGTTCTTTGTGCACAAGGAAACGATGGCGTTGCATCCGCACACGCCGGAATTGCTGGAGCAAGTCGCCAAACTGGTCGAGAAATCGGGCATCGAAGCCTGGTTCAGCCTGAACAGCGCCGACCTGCTGGGTGACGACGCGGCTCATTACCGCAAACTCACTGATACGCTGGATGTGTGGTTCGATTCCGGTGTGACGCACTATTCCGTGCTGGCCAAGCGCGAAGGGCTGCGCATGCCTGCCGACCTGTACCTGGAAGGCTCAGACCAGCATCGAGGCTGGTTCCAGTCCTCCTTGCTGACCGGCTGTGCCATCAACGACCGTGCTCCTTACGACGCGCTGCTCACACACGGTTTTGTGGTGGACGGCAGCGGCCACAAGATGTCCAAGTCAAAGGGCAACGTGATTGCACCGCAGAAACTGTTCGATACGCTGGGTGCGGATATCCTGCGCCTGTGGACGGCGTCCACGGACTACTCCGGCGAACTGACCATCTCGGACGAGATCCTGAAGCGCGTGGTGGAAAGTTACCGCCGCATCCGCAACACGTTGCGTTTCCTGCTGGCGAACATCGCCGACTTCGACGCGAAGCGCGATGCGATGCCGGTCGAACAATGGCTGGAAATCGACCGCTATGCACTGGCGCTGGCGCAGAAACTTCAGGACGAGTTGTGCGGTGACTATGAGCGTTACGAGTTCCATTTTGCCGTGCAGAAGCTGCTGGGTTTCTGCTCCGAAGACCTGGGCGGTTTCTATCTCGATATTCTGAAAGACCGTTTGTATACTGCGGGTGAGAATTCAAAATCTCGCCGTTCCGCGCAGAATGCGCTGTACCACATTACCCAGTCGCTGGCCCGTTTGATCGCACCTATCCTGAGTTTCACCGGTGAAGAGGTGTGGTCGACATTGACAGGCAAGGAAGATAACAGCGTGTTCGAACAGGTCTGGTACCAGTTGCCGGATTCCGGACTGAAAGGCGCAGAAGTAAGCGCTTGGGCTGATATCCGTGAGGTGCGCGAACAGGTGAACAAAAAACTGGAAGAACAGCGTACCGCTGGCGCCATCGGTTCCGCGTTGCAGGCCGAGGTGGATGTGTATGCGTCGAAAGTGACTTACGACTTGCTGGCACGTCTGGGCGACGACCTGCGCCTGGTGTTCATCACCTCGCGTGCCAATGTGCATCTGCGCGAAGGCGAACTGGAGATCAAGGTTGCGGCGAGCGGGCACGTCAAATGCGAGCGTTGCTGGCATTACCGCGAGGATGTAGGGAGCGATGCCGCGCATCCGACGCTGTGCGGCCGCTGCGTGAGCAACCTGTACGGCAATGGCGAGGCGCGCCGCTATGCTTAAGCGCTGGTTGCTGGTTTCAGTTGTCGTCATCGTGCTCGACCAGTTGAGCAAGGCAGCGATCAACAATCACTTCGTGTATGGCGAAAGCTTTGCCGTGACTTCATTTTTCAATCTGGTGCTGGCGCACAACACGGGTGCCGCGTTCAGTTTCCTGAGCGACGCGGGCGGCTTGCAGCGCTGGTTGTTCAGCATCATCGCCATCGTGGCTTCAGTATGGATCGTCTGGCTGCTGCGCAGGCACCAATCGCAGCTGCTGTTCAGTTTTGCGCTGGCGTTCATTCTGGGTGGAGCCTTGGGCAACCTGATCGACCGCGTTGCATATGGTTACGTGGTGGATTTCCTAGATTTCTACTGGGGCAACTATCACTTCGCCGCGTTCAACCTGGCCGATTCTGCCATCACCTGCGGTGCGGGATTGCTGATCTGGGATAGTTTCACAGGCAAAGAGCATGGAACTGCTGCTCGCTAACCCGCGCGGGTTTTGCGCCGGCGTGGACCGAGCCATCGAGATAGTCGAGCGCGCGCTGGCCCTGCACGGCGCGCCGATTTACGTGCGGCACGAAGTGGTGCACAACAAATTTGTGGTGGAGAGTCTGAAGGCCAAGGGTGCGGTATTTATTGAAAAATTATCCGATGTCCCGTCCGGCAGCATTCTCATCTTCAGCGCGCACGGCGTGCCGCAATCCGTGCGCCGCGAAGCTGAAGAACGCGGCTTGACCGTGTTCGACGCGACGTGTCCGTTGGTGACCAAGGTGCATATTGAAGTCTCGCGCATGCGCCAGCAGGGCAAAGAGATCATCATGATCGGTCACAAAGGCCACCCGGAAGTGGAAGGTACGATGGGGCAGAGCGTTGGCGGCATGTATCTGGTCGAAACGCCCACCGACGTGCAAACGTTGCAGGTGCAGGACGAGCACAACTTGTCCTATGTGACGCAGACCACTCTATCGATGGACGATGCCAGCGCAATCATCGCCGCGCTCAAGGCGCGCTTCCCGGCAATCACCGGGCCGCGCAAGGACGACATCTGCTATGCCACGCAGAACCGCCAGGATTCGGTGAAAATGCTGGCCAAACAATGCGACCTGGTGCTCGTGGTCGGTTCGCCGAACAGTTCCAATTCCAACCGCCTGCGCGAAGTGGCCAGGAACCTGAATATTCCTGCCTACCTGATTGATAACGCCAGTGAACTCAAGCCGGAATGGCTGCAAGGCAAACAACGCGTCGGCATTACCGCTGGTGCCTCCGCCCCTGAAGTGCTGGTGCAGGAAGTCATTGAACGCCTGAAAGAACTGGGCGTGGTCAACGTGCGCGAAGCGGAAGGCATTCAGGAAAGTGTCGTGTTTCCGTTGCCGAAGGCTCTGGCGGGATAATCTATTGGGGCTGGCCTGTGCAAACAGGTTTCCGAAACGCCCCTGTGTGAAGGAATGACGAAGTGAGATCGAATCTGATAATGGGAGCCGGCGCCCTGGGGCTGGCAACGGCGGAAGCGTTGTTGCGGCAGGGTGATGACGTGACCATTCTGGAAAAAGGTTCACTCGGGCGGGAGTCTTCCTGGGCCGGAGGAGGCATCCTGTCGCCGCTGTGCCCATGGGACTATCCGGATGATGTGACCCGCCTGGCTTTGCGCGGGATGGACTTGTTCGGCGGCCTTGCCGAGACGCTGCGTCAGTCAACTGGCATTGATCCGGAGTATCTGCGTTGCGGCATGCTGGTGTTGCCGCCATTTGATGTGCAGCCGGCCCTGCAATGGTGTGTGGCACATGGCATGAGGGCAGAGGAGCGCGACGGCGGCCTGTTGTTACCTGATGTTGCACAGGCGCGCAATCCGCGCTTGCTGCAAGCATTGCGAGCCCGGGTCGAGAAGCTCGGCGGACGCATTATCGAGCAGTGCGAGGTCAAAGAGATTGTCTCGGAGGCGGGGCAGGTCAGCCACTTGGCGACAACGCAGGGCGACTTTAGTGCGGATGCCTATATTGTGACCGCGGGCGCATGGAGCAAGGTGCTGCTGGGCGATTATGCGCTGAAGGTCGACATCAAGCCGATACGCGGGCAAATGCTGTTGTTCAAGTTCGACGCGCCGCCGCTGCCGCATATTGTGCTGAAAAAGGATATTTACCTTATACCGCGCCGTGACGGGCATTTGCTGCTGGGCAGTACACGGGAAGATGTGGGCTTCGACAAGAGCACGACTGCCGAAGCGCATGCGATGTTGTTGCAGCGGGGGGGCGAGTTGCTGCCCGTCTTGCGTGACAAACCAGTCATCAAGCATTGGGCGGGGCTGCGCCCTGGCTCACCCGGGAATATTCCAACCATCGGTCGCCATCCGCAACTGGAAAACCTGTACATCAACAGCGGGCATTACCGCTATGGCGTGACCATGTCGCCTGCAAGTGTTGAAGTGTTGTTGAACACCATGAACGGAACGCAGCAACCATTCGATGTTTCGCCTTATCTTTGGCATTAAAATCCCTTTAGTCGTTGCCGCATCGCGGCCTCTCCGCTTATAATCCGCGCCGGAAGGCCGATGTAGCTCAGTCGGTAGAGCAACGCACTCGTAACGCGTAGGTCACCAGTTCGATTCCGGTCATCGGCACCACCTTCCAGTTTCATCTTTCGCAGTGAACAGTCAGGAGTTTCAATGACTTTCCCGCAACTCGGCAGCATTCCTTCCAAATACAAAAAACTCGCCATCCTTGGCATTGTCATCATCGCGGTAGTGCTCGCAATCAGCTACCTCACGCGCGCCAAACCCATCGCCGTGGTGCTGCAAAAAGTGGAGCGCGGTACGGTGGAAGCTTCGGTGAGCAATACCCGGGCGGGCACGGTGAACGCCTGCCGCCGTGCCAAGATGTCGCCAGCTGCCGGTGGCCAGATCGATAGGCTGCTGGTCAAGAAGGGAATGCGCGTGCGCAAGGGGCAGGTGCTGCTGGCATTGTGGGATGACGATCTGGTTGCACAGGAACGCCTGGCGCAGGAACAACTGAAGACTTCGACGACACGGGTCCAAGAGGTCTGTACTCTGGCCGAGGCGGCACAGCGTGAAGCAGATCGTTCGCAGGAATTGAAGGAAAAAGGCTTCATCTCGCCGCAGATGCTGGATAAGTCGGTGAGCGATGCCGCCTCGCGCAAGGCGTCCTGCGAAGCGGCACGAGGTGATATCGAGCAGAGCAAGTCGCGCATTGCCCTGGCGCGCGCCGGCATGGATCGCATGGTGCTGCGGGCACCTTTTGACGGCGTGGTGGCGGACATCAGCGGCGAATTGGGCGAATATGCCACACCTTCGCCTCCCGGCATCCTGACCATCCCCGCCATCGACCTGATCGACGACAGTTGCATGTACGTGAGCGCGCCCATCGATGAAGTGGATGCTGCCAAACTCAAGGTCGGACAACGCAGCCGCATCACGCTGGATGCCATGAAAGGTCGCACCTTTGCCGGCAAGGTACGCCGCATTGCTCCCTATGTGCTCGATCTGGAAAAACAGGCGCGTACGGTGGAAGTGGAAGTCGAATTCGACAAGATTGCCGAGAAGGACAACCTGCTGGTGGGTTACAGCGCCGACGTGGAAATCATCCATGACGTGCGCAACCAGGTACTGCGCATTCCGACACAGACGCTGCTGGAGGGTAATCGCGTGCTGCTGTACGGCAGCAACGGCGTGCTGGAAGAACGCAAGGTGACCACCGGCTTGTCCAACTGGGAATATGCCGAAGTAGCCTCCGGTTTGGCGGAGGGCGATCAGATAGTGTCTTCGCTTGATCGCCCCGGGGTAAAAGCGGGCGTGCGCGTCGCGCCGGAAGAAGCCAAACCCGCAAAATGATCGAACTGCAGAACGTCTGCCGCACCTTCACCGTCGGCGACCAGCAAGTTGCCGCGCTGCGCGACATCAACTTGCGCCTTGATGCCAGCGAATACGTTTCCATCATGGGGCCGTCCGGTTCCGGGAAATCCACATTGCTCAATCTGCTCGGTCTGCTTGACCGGCCGACTTCCGGCACCTATTTGCTGGACGATGGCAACGTCACCGACTTGAGCGATGAACAACAGGCGAGTGTGCGCCGCGACAAGATCGGTTTCGTATTCCAGTCCTTCCACCTGGTGCCGCGTCTTACTGCCGCACAGAATGTGGAGTTACCGATGATCCTCGCGGGTATTCCCGCGGAGGAACGCAAAGCACGCGTGCAGGTGCTGATACGGAACTATGGCCTGTCGGATCGTGCCGACCACAAGCCTGATCAACTTTCCGGTGGTCAGCGCCAGCGCGTGGCCATCGCCCGTGCCACGGTAATGAATCCGACGGTGTTGCTGGCCGATGAGCCGACCGGCAACCTGGATCGCAACACTGGCTGGGAAGTGCTCAAGCTGCTGGAAGGGTTGCTGGAACAGAACATTACACTGGTCGTGGTCACCCACGATGCCGAAATCGGCGCGCGCGCCGGACGCCAGATACACATGCTGGACGGGCGCATTCTTTCCGACGAACAGCAGGCCAAATGAACTTCACCGACACGCTTCAGTTCGCTTCCGGCAGCCTGCGCGGCAGCCCGACGCGTACGCTGCTAATGATGCTGGCGATGTCTATCGGTGTGGCGGCGGTGGTGGTGCTCACAGCATTGGGCGAGGGTGCGCGCCGTTATGTGGTCAATCAGTTCGCCTCACTCGGCACCAACCTCGTGATCGTGCTGCCCGGCCGCACCGAAACCGCAGGCATCGGCCCCGGCATGCTGCTGGGCCAGGTTCCGCGCGAGATTTCGCTGGATGATGCCGAGGCGATCCTGCGTAGCCGCGCCGTCAGGCGCATCGCGCCATTGACGGTGGGGTCCGCAACCTTGTCGCGCGGTGCGCTGAACCGCGAAGTGGTGGTACTCGGTTCCACGTCCGACCTGCTGGAAGTGCGTCACATGAGTATCGGCCTTGGCAGGTTTTTGCCTGCAGGCAATATCCACGAAAGCGCCTCGGTGTGCGTGCTGGGCAGTCTGATGAAGCGCGAACTGTTCGGCAACGAACAGGCGATCGGGCAATGGATACGGCTGGGTGATCGGCGTTTTCGCGTCATTGGCGTGCTGGCTTCACAGGGCGAATCGATGGGCATGCGCACCGACGAACTGGTCATCATTCCCGTTGCTTCCGCGCACCAGCTTTTCAACACCTCCGGCTTGTTCCGCGTCCTCATCGAAGCCAAGAGTCGCGACAGTATTGAAGACGCCAAGCATGATGCGGAGCAGATCATGCTCCAGCGCCACAGCGGCGAAAAAGACGTGACGGTGATCACGCAGGATGCCGTGCTGGCCACTTTCGACCGCATCCTTACCGCGCTGACCATGGCTGTCGGCGGTATCGCTGCGATCAGTCTGGCTGTGGCGGGAGTGCTGATCATGAACGTGATGCTCATTGCCGTGGCGCAGCGCGTCAAGGAGATCGGCCTGCTCAAAGCCTTGGGGGCGCCACCCAAACAGATACGCACCCTGTTCTTTGCCGAAGCGGCGCTGCTCTCCAGTGTCGGCAGTGTGGCCGGGCTGGTGCTGGGTTACGCAGGAAGTATCGTCATCGGGCAGATTTATCCTAGCTTGCCGGTCAGCCCGCCGTGGTGGGCGGTGATTGCAGCCTGCGGCACAGCGCTGGGTACGGGAATTCTGTTCAGCGTGTGGCCGGCGCGCCGCGCCGCACGTCTTGACCCGGTTGCGGCTTTGGCGGGGAGATAATCATGTACTTCCGCGATTTTCTAACGCTTACCACTTCCAGTTTTCTTACTTCGCGCATGCGCAGCTTCCTCACCGGGCTGGGGATCGCCATCGGTATTGCAGCCGTGATCTTGCTCACCTCCATCGGCGAGGGCCTGCATCAATTTGTGCTGGCCGAGTTTTCGCAGTTCGGCACCAACATCATCACCATCCAGCCGGGCAAGACGCAGACGCAGGGCGGTAACGTTGGTGTCATCGGTTCGGTCCGGCAACTTTCGCTGGACGACGCGGATGCGCTGCGCCACTTGCCGTATGTCGAGAACGTCAACCCGAGCGTAATGGGCAATGCCGAATTGAAGGCCAACGGCAAGTCGCGCCGTACCACCGTGTTCGGTGAGGGCAAGAACTTTGCCAGTGCATTTACCATGAAAGTGCAAAGCGGAAGTTTTTGGACCGACGAGGACAACGAGCAGGCGCGTGCCTTCGTTGTGCTCGGTGCGAAGGTGCGGCAAGAGCTGTTTGTCGGCGAAAATCCGCTGGGCCAGTATTTGCGCGTCGGCGGACAGCGTTATCGCGTCATTGGCGTGATGGAGCCAAAGGGGCAGGTGCTGGGCCTTGATCTGGACGATACTGTGTTCATCCCGGCAGCGCGGGCGATGGAATTGCTTAACCGTCCGGGATTGATCGAAATGCAAGTCAGCTATCGGGCCGATGTCGATGCGAATACCGTGATCCACCTCATCACCGAGCGCCTGAAAGAGCGGCACGGGCGCGAAGACTTTACTGTCATTTCGCAGGAACAGGCGCTGGAAGTGCTCGGGTCGGTACTCGATGTCATCACGTTCGCTGTGGGTGCACTGGGTGGTATCTCCCTGCTGGTCGGCGCTGTAGGCATTCTCACTATCATGACCATGGCCGTCACCGAACGCACCGCCGAGATCGGCTTGCTACGGGCGTTGGGGGCACAAGAAAAACAGGTGTTGATGCTGTTCCTGGGCGAAGCCATCGTGCTCTCTGCGCTGGGTGGGGTAATGGGTTTGGTTATCGGCATCGGCATTGCACAGGGATTGCACTGGCTGTTTCCGGCACTGCCCGTGCATACCCCCTGGTTGTTTGCGGTACTTGCCGAATTGACGGCAGTCAGCATCGGTCTTGCGGCGGGGGTGGCTCCGGCTATGCGGGCTGCGAGACTCGATCCGGTGGAGGCGTTGCATGCGGAGTAAGTCTTGCGACATCTTCTGCAATGTCGTTGATAACTACGGCGATATCGGCGTGTGCTGGCGCCTTGCGCGGCAACTGGCGAACGAGCATGGCTTGAACGTGCGGCTATGGGTTGATGATCTGCGCAGTTTCGGCAAGTTGTGCCCGGAACTGGATGCGGGGTTGGATGAGCAGAGGTGTCGGGGAGTGGAAGTGTTGAGATGGGCCCCCGAAACGTTCGACCCTCACCCCCAGCCCCTCTCCAGCTTGCGGGCGAGGGGAGTCTCCGATCTGGTGATCGAGGCGTTTGCCTGCCGATTGCCGCAGTCCTATGTTGAAGCAATGGCGGCAAGGGAACCCAATCCCGTGTGGCTGAACCTTGAATATCTCTCAGCCGAAGACTGGGTGGAGGGTTGCCACAAGCTGCCTTCGCCGCATCCGAGTTTGCCGCTGACCAAGTATTTTTTCTTTCCCGGCTTTACCGAAAAAACAGGTGGTTTGTTGCTGGAGCACGATTTGTTGGCGCGGCGAGATGCGTTTCAGGGCGATACCGGTGTGCAGGAGCGCTACTGGCGCAGCTTGGGCGTGCCGGAACGTGTGGCGGGCGAGGT
>CAYOJU010000038.1:0-6679 GCA_964404355.1 uncultured Sideroxydans sp.
TGTTGCTGTTCATTTCCATCAAGACGCGCATGAGTCTGGAAGAGTCGCCTGTCTTTCGTGAGTTGCAGCAACAAGGCATCGTGTCCAAGGCACCGCTACGCGAATGCCTGAGCGACCGCCGCACGCTGGGGCGCATGGCGCTGTTGTTCTTCTGCATCTCGGCGGGTGGTTCACTGCTGTTCTTTTCTTCACAGGTGTACGTCAATGTGTTCCTGAAAAGCGTGGTGCGGCTTGATGCGCAGCTAGCCAGCACGCTGGTGATGACCAGCACCCTGTTGCTGTTTCCGCTCACCATTTTTTGCGGCTGGCTATCTGACAAAGTGGGGCGCAGGCCGATCTTGCTGGCGGGATTGATATTGGGCGCAGTTGTCATTCTTCCCGTGTTCAAGGGCTTGCAGCATTACGGCAATCCGGCTCTGGAGCGCTTCAATCGCGAAGTCGTCATCACGCTGTCCGGCACCGATTGCAATTACAGCCCGTTTCGCAAGGCGGCCAACAATTGCGAACGCAATCAGGAATTCCTCACCAGGAACGGCGTCTCTTACACGCTGCAGGCCCAGTTCGGCGGACAGGCTGTTACGGTGAACCTTGGCGGCAATACTGTTATAGCTGGCTTTGAGCCGGGCGAATTGACCGACAGCCTGAAGTCCCATGGCTGGGTCGAGAAGGCGGACAGCGCGCAGGTAAACAGCTTGATGCTGTTCCTGTTGCTCATCGTGCCAGTCGTAGCCGTGGCACTGATTACCGGGCCGCAGACGGCGGTACTGGCCGAACTGTTTACGGCACGTACCCGCTATTCCGCTGCCGCCGTGCCGCATAACCTCAGTGCGGGCTGGATAGGCGGTTTGTCGCCCTTCATGGTCACGCTGCTCTCGGTGCAGGCGGGCGATGCACTGGCGGGCCTGTGGTATCCGGTGGGGATGCTGATCCTTGCCTCAGTGATTGGCCTGCTGTTCCTGCCGGAAACGCGCGACGTCGATCTGGGCCATTAACCCCTCTGTAACCCCCTGAATTCATCATTCCGGCCGGATATCCAAAATCCGGCCTCAAGTTTTTCTCTCTGGTGTCGTCATAGACATGCTGGCTGCATTTTTTGAAAGTTGGCAGCCCCTTGGAGAGAACAATGAAGAACTGGTACAACTCGCTCAGCATTCGCTGGAAGCTGCAATTCGGCTTCTTCATGGTGACAATGGTCACCACCGTCTATAACCGCATGCTGGCATCGCACGAACTCGGGCAGATGGTCGATATTGCGCGTGCAGGCGGAGCTGCCCAACAGGTCATCGACAAGCTGGTACAAAACCACGACGCCTACATCTTCAATTCGTTCTGGGAGTCCGGGCTGGAATTCATGCTTCAGTTCGTCATTATTGGTTTCGTGGCCAGTCTGTTCGTCAAACCCATTCAGGCATTGCGTCAGGCACTGAAGGAAGTGGAAAAGGGCGACCTGACCAAGGGTGTGGAAAATACCTCACGCGACGAGATCGGCGAGCTGGAGGTCAGTTTCAACGACATGTTATCCAAGCTCAATCACATCATGCGCGAGGTGAACGAGAGCGGCAAGGAAATGGAACAGTCGGCATTCCAGATCGCCAAAATCTCGCATGAGATCGCCGAGGTTGGGCGCAAGGAACAGAGCCGGTCTGATGAGGTAAACAGCGCCACCCAACAGTTGCACCAGATTTCGGAAAGCGTACAAACGAAAGCGACGGAAGCAACCGTGAGGGCGCAGGCGACCGAAGCCCAGGCCCGCGACGGGATCAGCATTGTGCAGAAGAATATCTCCGAGATGGAGAACACGGTGCAGGAAGTCTCTCTGGCTGCCACCAAGATCAGCGAGTTGGAGAAATCGGCGGCGCAAATCCATGCCATCATCACCACCATTCAGACCATCGCCGAGCAGACCAACCTGCTGGCGCTGAATGCAGCGATCGAAGCTGCCAGGGCAGGCGAGCAGGGGCGCGGTTTTGCCGTGGTGGCGGACGAGGTGCGCAAACTGGCTGAACGCACCACGCAATCGGCAAGCGAGATTTCTCGCATCATCGGTCTGTTGGGCGGCAAGGTGCAGGAAGTGACCGTTTCCATGAACGTGGTGGTGGGCAAGGTGCATGACAACCAGAAGCTGGCCGGTGAAACGGCGACGGTGATCGAGCGCATGTCGGTGGATATTGCGGAAACGTCCACTGCCAACAGTGGCATCTCTTCTGTCAGCGGGGAGCAGATACGCAATGTCGACCTGCTGAAAACCACACTGCAGGAATTATTCTCGACGTTGCACGAAAGTTCGGACAAGGTCGAAACCACGGCCATCATCGGCGACGGGCTGCATAAAGTCACCGGCAAGCTGAATCAGTTGATGGCGGATTTCACCTTTGATCATTCAAAAGTTGTCGAAACGGCACAACATGAGAAGCGCTCTTTCCCGCGTGCCTCAAACCGGCTGCTGGTGCATGTGGCGCAGGGGGATATCGATTTGGAATGCACAAGTCTGGATTTCAGCATGGCGGGCATTCGTTTGATGATGGGCAAAGAACTGGACAAGAGCAAGCCGATCGAGATGGAGCTTTTTCTGCCGCAGGAGGATGTCAAGGAATACCAGGCCCAGCAGCCGGTCAAGTTACAGGGCAAGATAGGGTGGCAGCGCAAAGAGGGGGACAAGCATGTTTGCGGTGTTGCGTTCGGGCAGTTGTCGCCTGAAGCAACCAAGCGTCTGCGCGAATGTTTCAGGTACTACAACAAGGAGGCAGAGTTCGGCACCGGCAAGTGATGATACTTGGGGGCGCCTCTAATAATTCAAAGTTCTAAGCAAGACAAGGCGCGAGCAAAAAATTGCGACGCGGCATATGTGTGATATGTAAGGAGTAATTTTTTGTGAGCAACGCAGTATTGCGACGAAATTTGGATTATTAGAGGAGCCCTTGGGTATAATTCCCGCCCTGTCTCTAATATGGTTTTGGCATGAGTATCTTTGCGTGGATCATCTCTGCGAGCTTTCTGGGCGGCTTCCTGAGCGTGCTGGCTGCTGCAGTATTTGCACTCAATGCAAACACCCGGTGGATAGGCATGCTGGTGAGCTACGCCATCGGCGCTCTGCTGGGTGCGGTCTTTCTGGACATCCTGCCCGAGGCGATCCGTCTGACTCCCAATGTGGCCGCAGTGAGCGGAACGGTATTGCTCGGCATCCTGCTGTTCTTCACGTTGGAGAAAGTGCTGATCTGGCGTCACTGCCACAGCGACCATTGCGAAGTACACGAACCGCACGAACATAGCCCGACCGACCACGGACGCAGCGGTACCATGGTTATCGTGGGCGACACTTTCCACAATTTTGTTGACGGCATCATCATCGCTGCCGCTTTCCTGACCGACCTGCATCTCGGCCTGGCCACTGCCGTGGCGATCATTGCGCACGAAATTCCGCAGGAAGTCGGCGACTTTGCCATTCTGCTGCATTCCGGCTACAGCAAGTTGCGCGCGTTCCAGCTCAACCTGATCTCCAGCTTTGCCACGCTGGTCGGCGGCACCATTTCCTATTTCGCTTTGCAGGGCACGCAGGGCTTCACGCCGTATCTACTGGCCCTTGCAGCATCCAGCATGATCTATGTTGCCGTGGCCGACCTGATTCCCGGCCTGCACAAGCGCACCCAGATGAAAGATACCGTGCAACAGGTATCCTTGATTGTTTTTGGAATCTGCACGGTCGGCGGGCTCGGTTACTTCGTCGCTGAGTGAGGACGATCAGCTAAATGATGACCGGGAATCTGAAGCGTTACGCGTGGCTGTCCATTTCTGCAGCCATCGTCACTATCCTGCTCAAGGGAATCGCCTGGTGGTTGACCGGCTCGGTCGGCTTGCTGTCCGATGCGCTGGAATCGTTCGTTAACCTGGCCGGTGCGCTGATGGCATTGGCGATGTTGTCGCTGGCGGGAACACCTGCCGATGATCGTCATGCCTACGGTCACGGCAAGGCAGAATATTTCTCCAGTGCATTCGAAGGGTTCCTCATCCTGGTGGCTGCATTCAGCATCGGCTACACCGCAATCGTTCGGATGTTACATCCGCAAGCGCTGGAGGATGTTGGAGCAGGCCTGCTGGTATCGGTCGTCGCGTCGCTCATCAATCTGTTTGCCGCACGCGAACTGCTCAAGGCAGGGCGCGAATTCAACTCGATCACGCTGGAAGCTGATGCGAAACACCTGATGACCGACGTCTGGACTTCCGTCGGCGTTATCATCGCTGTCGGTCTGGTATGGGTCAGTGGCTGGCTGTGGCTGGATCCGCTGATCGCCTTGCTGGTGGCGCTGAATATCGTGTGGACGGGCTGGCAGTTGCTGCATCGTTCCGCCTCCGGTCTGATGGACGAAGCACTGCCCGAGGATCAGCTCGAAGCGATCGAATCGGTGTTGGCGAACTACCGCAAGCAGGGGCTGGATTTTCATGCGCTGCGCACCCGCCAGGCAGGCAGACAGGCATTCATCACTTTACACGTGCTGGTTCCCGGCGAGTGGACAGTGCAGCGCGGGCATGATGTGGTGGAACAGATTGAGACCGACATCCGGACAGTAGTACCGTTCAGCAATCTGACCACACATCTGGAACCAATTGAAGATCCCTTGTCTCTGATAGACGAGGCATTGGAACGAAACGAAGCAACGAACGTATTGAAAGCATGAACAATGAATAAAGCATCACCCAAAATAGGTTTTGTTTCGCTGGGCTGTCCCAAGGCCACGTCCGATTCCGAACTCATCCTCACCCGCATGCAGGCCGAGGGATACGAAATCACGCCCAGCTACCAGGAGGCCGACCTCGTGGTGGTCAATACCTGCGGCTTCATCGACAGCGCGGTGGCTGAATCGCTGGAGGCCATCGGCGAGGCGCTGCACGAGAACGGCAGGGTCATCGTCACCGGCTGCCTCGGCGCCAAGGGCGACATCGTGAAGATGACACATCCCCGGGTGCTTGCCGTTACCGGCCCGCATGCCACCGATGAAGTGATGGATGCCGTGCACGAGCATCTGCCCCGGCTGCACTCTCCCTATACCGACCTGGTGCCGCCGCAAGGCGTGCGCCTCACGCCGCAGCATTTTGCCTACCTGAAAATCTCCGAGGGCTGCAACCATCGCTGCAGCTTCTGCATCATTCCCGCACTGCGCGGTGATCTGGTGAGCCGCCCCGTGGGCGATGTGATGCTGGAAGCCGAGAAGTTGGTAGCATCCGGCGTTAAGGAACTGCTGGTCATCTCGCAAGATACCGCGGCCTATGGCGTCGACGTTAAATACCGCACCGGCTTCTGGGGCGGCAAGCCACTGAAGACGCGCATGAGCGAACTGGCAGGTGCATTGGGCAGTCTGGGCGTGTGGACGCGATTGCATTACGTCTATCCTTATCCGAGCGTGGACGAAGTGATTCCGTTGATGGCGGAAGGCAAGATATTGCCGTACCTCGATATCCCGTTCCAGCATGCCAATGAACGTATCCTCAAATTGATGAAACGCCCGGCCAGCAGCGAGAACGTGCTCAAGCGCATCCAGGATTGGCGCAAGATTTGCCCGGACATCACGCTGCGCAGTACCTTCATTGTCGGCTTCCCCGGCGAGACGGAAGAAGAGTTTGAAGAGTTGCTCGACTTTATCGAAGCGGCCCAACTGGACCGCGTCGGCGCATTCAAGTATTCACCCATTGAAGGAGCGGCGGCAAATGCGCTACCGGACCATATTGATCCGCACGAACAGGAAGACCGCCTTGCGCGCCTGATGTACCTGCAGGAAGAAATCAGCGCCGAGAAGCTGGCGACAAAAGTTGGCAAAACCATGCAGGTGCTGGTGGAAGATGTTGACGACGAAGGTTCGGTCGCGCGCAGTGCTGCCGATGCGCCGGAGATCGACGGGCTGGTCTACATCAACGGCGAAGACCTGGAAGTGGGCGAGTTCGTCATGGTGAAGATAACCGACTCCGACGAACATGATTTGTGGGGAGAGGTAATTTAACACCAGACCGTTCGTGGTGAGTAGGCCGCAGGCCGTAACGAACCATCAAGGTCGGTGAAGAGCATCCCTCGATACGATGCTTCGCACCTACTCGGGACGAACGGACAAAAAATTTATGAGCGAACCCAATCCCTGTCTAACCTGCGGCGCCTGCTGCGCCTATTTCCGTGTCTCGTTCTACTGGGGCGAATCCAACGAGGCGCCGGACGGCTTCGTTCCCCAGGAACTTACCGAACAGGTGCACCAGCACCTGCTGTGCATGAAAGGCACCAACAACTATCCGCCGCGTTGCGTCGCGCTGCGCGGCGAGGTCGGCAAGGAAGTTTCCTGTGCCATCTACGAAAACCGTCCCACCCCGTGCCGCGAGTTCAACGAATACGAACTGGACGGTTCGCCCAACATGCGCTGCTTCAAGCTGCGCGGCGTCGTTCCGCCTGCTACAATTTGAATCATGACTTTCTATGCCTTCTTTGCGATCGGTCTGGGTGCTGCCATCGGTGCATGGCTGCGCTGGGGTTTGGGCCTGTGGCTCAACCCGTCAGTGGCCGAACTGCCCATGGGCACGCTGGCGGCCAACCTTATCGGCGGCTATCTGGTCGGATTCTCGGTGGCGTTCTTCATGCAGCACCCCGGCCTGTCGCCGGAATGGCGCCTGTTCATCATCACCGGGTTTCTTGGAGGACTCACCA